>CALXIJ010000113.1 GCA_944388335.1 uncultured Pygmaiobacter sp. | reverse complement strand
TATCGCACCGGGATTGGGGTGCAGAAGGATCTCTCGCAGGCGGTCTCCCTCTTTCAAAAGGCGGCAGATCAGCAGTATCCCTCCGCGCTCTGCAATCTCGGGCTCTGCTGTGAAATTGGAGAGGGGGTCCCGATGGATAAGCAGCGCGCCGCGCAGTTATATCTTGCCGCAGCGCAAAAAGGACTTGCTGCCGCACAATGCAACCTCGGATTCTGTTATCTTGCGGGAATTGGAGTAGAGTCCTCCCCAGCCAGAGCCATCTTTTGGCTGCGGCAGTCCGCTGCACAGGATTACCCCCGTGCCCTTGATCTGTTGGGCGACTGTTACCTCCACGGAACAGGTGTGAAAGCGGATCCCGAAAAAGCGGCAAAACTCTATGAAAAGGCCGGGCAGCAGAACTATCCGCACGCCCTGTGCAGTCTTGGGCTCTGCTATGAACATGGCCGCGGCGTTCCCGCCGACCTGCCGCGCGCGTTTTCCCTTTATCAGCAGGCGGCAGAACTCGGGGATGCCTCCGCCATGTGTAACCTTGGATTCTGTTTTCTCGTCGGGATCGGCGTTCAGACAGATCTCGAAAATGCAGTGCATTGGCTGCAAAAGGCCAAAGAGGCCGGTTCGCTTCGCGCGCTGGATCTACTGGGACATTGCTACACGGATGGGCGGGGACTGCCGCAGGACCCCAAAGCGGGATTCGCCCTCTATCTGGAATCCGCAAAACAGGGATACGCACCCGGCCAATACGATGCAGGCCGATGCCTGATGTACGGCAGCGGCACCACACAGGATTATGACGCTGCTTTCTATTGGCTCAAATCGGCGGCAGATCAGGAGGACGTGCGGGCTCAGACTCTGCTTGCAAGGTGCTATCAAGAGGGCCTTGGGACCCATCCCGACGCCGCAGAGGCGATCGCGCTCTATCGCAAAGCCGCCGCGCAGGAATACGCCCCGGCAGAGTGCAGCCTTGGGCGCTGCTATGAAACCGGAAGCTGCGGTCTTGGGCAGGACTATTTTCGCGCGCTGCAGCTCTATCTGAAAGCGGCGGAGAAAGGGGATGCCGCCGCACAGAACAATCTGGGGTATCTCTATTACAACGGGCTAGGGGCTCCCCGCAGCTATGCCCGCGCATTTTTGTGGTTTGAAAAGGCTGTGCAAAAGGGCTACCCCGCAGCCTATTACAATATTGGGCTGTGCTATGAGTGCGGCAATGGTGTAAAGCAAAACAAGTTTACAGCATTAAAGTTCTATCAATCTGCCGCTCAAAAAGGCAACCCCGACGCGCAATTCAAGCTCGGCTGCTGGTATCGGGATGGTGCTGTGGGTCTCACCGTAGATTACGCACAGGCGGCCGAACTCTTCGCGCAGGCATCCGCTGGAGGTCATCCTCAGGCGGCACAGGAGGAGCAGCTCTGCCGCAAAAAAATGCAAAAAAGAGAGGCGTCAGCCGAGCGCGGAGAAAAAATTCGCACCCGATTGCGCCATCTTTTCGGCGGAAAGTAAATGGTATGCGCAGCGGGCTGGATTAAAACTCCCGTTTGATCCGCTCTAAGGCGTTCTTTTCCAACCTGCTGACCTGTGCCTGCGAGATTCCGATCTCGCCTGCCACTTCCACCTGTGTCTTTCCCTGTAAAAAACGCAGGGACATGATCTTTTTCTCCCGTTCGGTCAAACTGCGCAGAGTATCTTTAAATACCATCGCACTGATCCAGCTGTCCTCTCCGCCGCTGTCTCCGATTTGATCCATCACAAAGATCGGGTCTCCTCCATCGTTGTAGACCGGTTCATACAGCGAAAGGGGATCCACCACCGATTCCAGCGCCACTGTGATCGTTGCCACCGGCTGATTCATCTTCTGCGCGATCTCCTCCATTGTGGGTTCTCTTCCAAGATTCTTCTGCAGATCCTCCCGGACCTGCATCGCACGGTAGGCGGTATCCCGCACCGATCGACTGACCCTAACAGCATTGTTGTCCCGCAGAAAGCGGCGGATCTCCCCCACGATCATCGGCACGCCATAGGTCGAAAAGCGCACCCCCAGATCTGCATTGAACCCGTCAACTGCCTTGATGAGGCCGATACATCCGACCTGAAACAGGTCGTCCATGCTCTCGCGGCGCCCTGCAAACTTCTGTACTACGCTGAGCACCAGCCGAAGATTTCCGGCAATCATTTTTTGACGTGCCTCTTGATCTCCCTGCTGTGCTTTTTTTATCAATTCAATTTTTTCGGATTCTTTCAAAACCGGCAATTTTGCCGTATTGACCCCACAGATCTCAACTTTGTTATAATGCAACAGAACACGCGCTCCATTTCATCGAGGTTTCGATGATTAGTATGGGTGCGCGTGTTCTGTTTAATCGGTTTTACAAGCTGGAAAAAGATGCTTATCTTAGAGGGAATGCCCTCTTCAAAAGCGATCGTTATCCTAAAAAAGGTATGTTTAAATATGTAAAGTGATTTTGCTTTTCACCTAAAATCGCCGTTCCAGATCTTGGCGAAGTCGCTTGATGATACGTTTTTCAAGACGGGAAATATAGCTCTGTGAGATTCCTATCATATCGGCAACCTCTTTTTGGGTGCGCTCATTGCCATCGAGCAGCCCAAAGCGCATCTGCATAATCATCTTTTCCCGGTCAGAAAGCCGATTCACCGCCTTGTACAGCATTGATTTTTCGTCATCCTGTTCGATCTCCGCACCAACGCTGTCCGGGTCGGTTCCCAGCACGTCTCCGAGCAGCAGTTCATTTCCCTCTCCGTCTGTATTCAGCGGTTCGTCGATACTGGTCTCCACCCGGCGGTTGCTGGTCTTGCGCAGATACATCAGGATCTCATTCTCGATACAGCGGGAGGCGTAGGTGGCAAGTTTGATCTTTTTTTCGGGTGCAAAGGTATTGACCGATTTGATCAGCCCGATTGTTCCGATTGAGATAATATCCTCTATCGAGATGCCGGTATTCTCGAATTTTTTGGCGATATACACCACCAGCCGGAGGTTATGGGTAATAAGGGTCTCTCTCGCTTTGGGGTCTCCCCGCTCGAGCGCCTCAAATACTTCTTTTTCTTGCTGTGCCGTAAGCGGCGGAGGTAGCGTTTCCGGTCCATTTATGTAGTAGAGATGACATGGAAGCCGCAAAAGCAGAAGCAGGCGATCTATTAGAATATGAATGCTATGCGGAACGGTCGATTTCATGGCTACTCTCTCCTTTTACAATATCGGTTCAACCAATTCTGGCCCGACGAGTCCCCCGTCCGGTTGTCCTTGCAGCGGATATCTGGCAAAGGCAGCGGCGACTTTTTGCAGGGTCATCTCCCGCCCATTGTAGGCGATCCGGCACTCTTCACATCGGTATGCCGGCAGCAACTCTTCGCCTGCCGCTGTGCGGCACGGAATCACCCTGAGCGTTTGTCCCCCACTGTGATAGCCGGGTGTGTTTCCTGAGAAATACGCGTCGAGTTCCTGCCGAAGAACATCTGTCAGCTGGTCCCTGACCTGTGGATAGCTGAGCAGCAAACAGGGCGTCCCGGTCAGCGGATCTTTGAGGGACATTCCCGTATCGAGCATTGCGGGGACCTGAATCCAGCTTCCTCTGAGTTTCAGCGAAAGGGACACCTGTTTTACCTTGGCAGGACGTCCAAAAACAAGATCAATCAGGCAAAAAACAAGATAGACGGCAAGAACCGAGAGAATCAGGGTAATGGGAGAGAGGTTAAAATAAACCGCGAGATTGTTGCGCTCTATTCCGGTCGGAGAGAGGGTGATGCACCAGAAAAAAACCGCCCCAGCCAAAAGAAGGTTAAATGAGAAAAACCAAAAAATCCTTTTTAGGGTTTGCCGCGGCGAGGCGCGCTGAAACCCAATCAAAACCGGTATTGAACTTCCTGCAAACTTGATTAGGACCTGAATAATTGTCGGCAATGGCGGCAGCAACAATACCATTGAAAACAGACTTGCCACCCCCGCGGCCGCAACAACCCGCGCCTTTGTCGCAAGTCCACCGCATAGTTTTCCCGCTGCGAGTAACAGAAAAAAATCCAAAATAAAATTTACCGCAAGTAAGATGTCCAGATAGATGACAGGTCTCATCTGTGTGCCCCCTCTTTGTTATCCAGTCTACCTTCTTGCGGATAAAAAAAAGGTCGAACCAGAGACCATTTTCTGGAAGAAGACTTGATGGTCTCCTTTCCATACATCTTCATCCAGTTATGTGTTAGGTCGGATCAGCTCTCAGTATCTTCTCCCCCACAATCTGCCGACGACTATCTTTTCTTTCTGTTATAGAGATCCTATCCGACGGTCAGGCCACTATGGCAATGGATTTTCATCAAAAGAAAAGGACGGATGGCTGCAGAAAAAGCAGCGACCCGTCCTTTTTTATCTAATTCTAATTAATCTTTTGCCTTTTTCGAATGGTGACGAGAGAAGAGCCGGCCCTTGCGCTTTTCTGTCGGCTGTTCCCCCTCAACGATCCTGCGCTGTCTGCGCAGCCGACGTTTCCGGCGGCGTTTGAGGTTCTGTGCATGGATCCAAAGTCCGCCGAGTGCGGCCGCATACAGCAGCATCTCTACCAGTGAGGCCGGAATCGGGAAATCACTCCAGATCACAGAGAGCGCACCAACCAAGCTGAGCATGAAAACGGCGATGCTGCTCTTCCAGAGCCGGCCGTCGCAGGCCCACACAGCCACCAATGCGAGATAGGCCTCGCCGTGGGGCTGAACGGAAAGAGTGGGTGAAGTGGATGCAAGGGAGAGCGCAATGCCACCAAGGCTGACAGCCGCGCCGGCAAAGAGCATTCCCAAAAAGCGCGTGCGTTCTACACTGATCCCCGTGCCGATCAGCGCAGCTCCATTCTCTTCCGCAGCACGCAGCCGGAGCCCGAAGCCCGTCCGATTCAGCAGATAAAAGGCGCCAAATACCGCTGCCACCGCAAGGTAGGTCAACAGATTGGTACTGCCAAACAATCCGCCGAGTACCGGGATCTTTGCCACAGCATCGATCTTGAGCGCCGGAAAAGAGGCGGCTGTACCGCTTGCAATCAGGCCGTCTTCCCGGTGAATCAGGTGCAAAGCCATCCCGCACGCCGTCATTGCAAACAAATTGAAGAGAATTCCCGTCACCAACGTATTGGTTTTTGCCCGCAGCAAAAACCAGCACAAGATGAGCGTGCCGGTCATTCCCACGATAAGACCAAATAACATCCCTATCAGCCAACCAAACGCATTTGCGCGGCCGATGAGCTGTTCATATTCCGCAGTGCCCTCCTGCGCATTGCCGAGGACCAATCCCCGTATACCGGCATTGGAGAGAAACGCCGCCGTCGCGCTGAGGGAAAGCACACCGTCGGCTGCGAGGAAAAAGACGCCGCTGCGCCGCGCAAGGATAACGCCAACTGCAGTGAACAGGAGAAAGGTGGCAATCTGCAGGGTATTGGCTAAATAGTCGTTGCTGAACACCGCGTTCAGCATCTGAGATAAAAGCGCCATCATTTCTCACCCCCCTCTTCCCCGCCGTCATGATAATCTGCCGCATTCTGCTGCGACTCGAGTTCCGCTTTCTCCAGCGGATCACTCATTGGCTGCGATTCTCTCTGTGGCATTTTCGCATCCGTCTTGGCACTTTCGGGCGCACTATGCGTCTTCTGCTGTTTTCCCTTTGACGGCTGATTCCTTCTTTTTCGCGGTTTTGCCTCCGGCTTTAATTCCTTTGAGACGGGCTCACCCGCAGAAGGAACAGACGCTTTCTCCGTCTTTGACCGGCTCGCACCTTTCAATTCGAGGTCCCGCAGTGCAAAGAGGACAAGCGCAGTGATCGCGGCGGCAAACAGAGCGACCTCCTTCGGAAAGCCGCTATAGGCATTCAGCGCCATGCCGCCTCTCCACAGATACCCAAAGAAAAGGCAGCACACGGGGATCCAAAGCGGATGATACTCTACCACAACTGCCGCAAGAATACCCAGCAATGCTACGGTCGGGAAACTGCCGTCCCACACATATCGGGGCTGAATTCCCATCATCTCAACAGCGCCGCCAAAACCGGCCAATGCGCCGGCAAGGAGCTGGGCCTTCAACACGGTCTTACCATAAGAAAGGCCGACATAGCCGGCCAAACTCTCACTTGCACCGACCGAGCGAATCTCATACCCCAGCCGCCCACGATAGAGCAGCAGGTAGAGCAGTGCCACTGCCGCTGCTGCAAACAAAAAGCCCAGACGGATTCCTGTCCCGGGCAGAATCTCCAGCAGAAAAAGCCGCTGAGGAATCTCAAAAGAAGCAGTCTGTCCCAGTGAGGGATCCCGCATATAGTTTTGCAGAATAAAACTGGTAAGCTGCAAAATAAGGTAATCCAATACCAAGGAAGAGAGGGTGATATTCACCCTCCGCCGGATCGAGAGTACCGCGGGAATCCCGGCCACTCCTGCTCCAACCACAATGCTGATCAGCAGCGCAGCAGGAATGAGATACCATCCTGGCTGCTCGTCCCCCCGCAGCAAAAATCCTGTCACAAGGCTGGCCGACAGCATAAACGATCCGATCATAGAAAGACTGTATCGGCGGCACTGAAAAATGATCGTTGTGGCCAGAGCTACAAACACCATCGGCGTGAGATAGGAGAGCAATGCCCCTATCTCCTCGATGCTGCTCAGCGGTGTGAGGAAAAAGGCCTTCATCGCTTCGATCCGATGATCCTCAAAGATCAGGATCGCCAGCAGACAGACGAACAATCCGATAAAACCTGCCGTTAATTTTCTCTGTACCCGAGGCGGAATTTTATCAATCACCTTATTCAAAACAAACCGCCTCCAATTCTTCCTGCGTCATCCATTTTTCCCCATTGATATACGGGTCCAGCTCCTCTTTGCCGCTGACCTTCGGCAGATATGCGCTGACACTGCCCTGATAAAGCACCAGCGCACTGTCCGCGATCGCTGCAAATTCGTCCAAGTCTGTGGGAACGAGCAAAATTGCAGTGCCCTCATCCCGCAACTCAAGCAGCTTTTTTTCCAAAAAGGCTGCCGTCTCCTCGCTGGTTCCGAATGTCGGCTGATACGCTACCAAAAGCACTGGTTCATTGGAAAACTCCCGTGCCGCAAGCAATTTTTGTGCCGAAGAAGTGGACAATACACTCGCGTTTTCCTCTACGCTCCCGCATCTGATATCATATTCTTTTACCAGACGGACAGCCTCTTGTTTCAGCTTTTCCTGATCCAACATTCCGTGATTGCGGTAGGCCGGATTGGTATACTGATACGGCAAAAGATTTTCCTGAATGCTCAGCGAGGGCGCGACACCCACCCGCTGCGGAGATGAAATTAGGAAAGAGACCCCCAGTTCCCGCACCCCACGCACCGAATCCGCTGTAATATCGTCATCAAAAACGGTCACCTTACCCGCAACTGCAGGCGCAAGTCCCGAAATCACCTCGCAGAGTTCCCGCGCGCCGCTGTCCGGTTTACCGATTAGGGTAAGGATCTCCCCTGCGCGGACCGAAAAGCTGACCTTCTGTACTGCCTGCTTCGCCTCGCTGCGGAAAATGGACAGATCCCGCACCTTGAGCACGGTCTCCTTGGGCTGCGGCCGAGTCTTGTGTATCTTTTCCGGCTTGTTTTGACGCACCATCCGGTTCTGCAGTCTGCGCACAGTCATATCTGCCGCAGCATATTCGCCGGTCGTGAAGCCGCCCTCCATCACCGTGATGTTCTCGCAAAGTTCCAGCATCTCTCGGATCTGATTTGAGACATAAAGGATGGCAATCCCCTTCGCCGCAAGCTTGCGCAGCAAAGCAAACAGCTCCTCGGTTTGGGCCAGCGTAAAGTAGGAGGCCGGCTCATCGAGAATCAACAATTTCGCACCGGCATAATACGCCTTGAGAAGCTCTGTCTCAAGGGCATCCTCCGCTGTCAGATTTCGCGCGAGATCCTGCGGTGCGGGATCCATTGAAAATTCTTTCAACAAGGCACTAATCTCCCTGCGCATCTGCTTGCGATCCAGCGGTGCAAGGGTGTTTTTCTGTCTGCCGAGCAATATATTCTCCTCTACTGACAGCGAGGGAACCAAACTGGACCGCTTTTGCAGCTTAATAATTCCAAGCTGTGCCGCCTCCTCCTGACTGGAGGGAGATACCGGGACTCCACACAGCTCAAATGTCCCCCCATCCCGCGGCAGCAGCCCGCTGATAATCTTGACAAAGGTCGACTTTCCTGCGCCATTTTCGCCCAAAAGGCCATGAATTTCTCCCTGCTTTACAGTCAAGCTTGCATCCTTAATCGCGACAAATCCCTCTGTATATGCTTTTTGGATATGTTCCACACGCAGGCATTCTTGTGACATCTAACCACTCCTATTTTCCCCTGTGTGACAGTATTTTTTATCTGCGCCCTTCCCCTTGCGGCGCCACAGGAAATCACTTTGGGAGTTCTCTTTTTCTCCCCGTTCGGTCGTAAAAAGCCACACTACGACCCTATTATTTTATCCTAAAAGGCGAAAAATGTAAACCGCATAGCCTCTGTCCAAAACCGTTTTCACCACAATCACACAAAATGCACGATATCGGGAAATTCCGCCCTTTTCTTAAAAGAAAAGGGCAACCGACGAATCTATATCGGTTACCCTGTTCTTTTCACTCAATTTTTTATTTTGTGCTGTAATTAATAATCATTGCGCTTTTTCTTCACGCTCTTTCGCCAGAGCACAATGACAATCACCGCAACCGCAATCACCAGCAGAATCGGCACAAGCAGTGCGTTTCCGCCCTCATCATAGCTCTTGACCTCGCTCCAAGCCTCATCCATGGCCGCGCTCAGATCGTCCGGAAGGACGTTGAAGGTCTCGGTGTTGGCAAGAACTTCCGCGGAGGGATACATGATCGGGCTGTTCTTCAGTTCATCCGGCAGAAGCTGCTCTGCCTCAACCTGCGGGGTGGAATAACCGATAAACTCGCAGTTCGCCAGAGCGACCTCAGTCTCGCACATGAAGTTGATGTACATCTCAGCGGCCTCTTTCTGGGTGCTGGTCGCCGGCACACACATCGCGTCCACGAAATAGTTGGTCCCCTCTTTGGGAATCACAAATGCGAGATCCGGATTCTCCTCTATCATGACAATGGCGTCTCCGGCGTAATAGGGAGCGATTGCAGCCTCGCCGCCCTCCATCTTGTCGAAGATCTCATCCATAACATAGGCCTGAACAACCGGCTTCTGCTTTTTCAGTTCCTCAGCCGCCTGCTCGATCTCCTCCACCGAGGTGGGGTTCATGCTCAGGCCCAGCTTTTTGGAGGCAATCGCAAATGCATCCCGGCTGTTGTTGAACATCAGAATATTGCCGGCATACTTTTCGTCCCACAGCGCATCCCAGCTGTCGATCTCCTCATCCACCATCGTGGTGTTGTAGATCAGGCCGACAACACCCCAGGTGTAGGGCACACAGTATTCGTTGTTGGGATCGTAATCCCGGCTCTTATACTGATCCCCGATCAGCGCCATATTCGGGATATTGTCAAAGTCCAGCTTGGCCAGCAGGCCCTCCGAGGCCATCTTGCCGATCATATAATCGCTGGGCACAATGACATCGTAGTCGGCGCCGCCGGATTTAATCTTGGCATACATACTCTCGTTGGTATCATAGGTGGTGTAGTTCACCTTGATACCGGTCAGCTCTTCGAATTCCTTGTTGATGTCCATCCCGCCGTCAGAGCCGTCCGAGATGTAAAGTCCCCAGTTGTAGACATTCAAGGTAATGTCCTGCCCCTTGAATCTCTCCCAGTCATAGCCGTTATCGGCCACAGTGACGGCTGCCTGTGCCGGTGCCGCGATGGTCAGCGCCAGCAGAAAAACAGACAAAAGGCAACTTACTACTTTCTTCATTTCCTTCTCCTCTCTTGATTCCTCACTCTAATCTATTCCATCCGCCTATGATCGGCGGGCAGAACTCTTTTTCTGTCTGCGGCTGTCCTGCGCATTGACAAACAGGATAATCGACAAAATTACCACAAACATAATCGTGGAAAGCGCATTGATCTCCGGGCTGACCTTTTTTCGGGTCATACTGTAGATCGCGATGGGCAGGGTCTGCAGGGTACCGCTGGTAAAGTAGCTGATGATAAAATCGTCAATCGAATAGGTCAGGCAGATCAAAAAGCCGGAAAACACCGCCGGCATAATCTCCGGCAGGACAACCTTGAAAAATGCCTGTACCGGCGTACATCCCAGATCCAGCGCGGCCTCCCACATCCGCACATCCATCTGCCGCAGCTTGGGAGAAACATTGAAGATAACATACGGTACGCAGAAGGTGATGTGCGCGATGAGCAGGGTTGGCATGCCAAACACCTTGCCGCCCATCCAGTTTTTTACCACCACAAAGAGCAGCATCATGGAGACACCGGTGATGATCTCCGGATTGATGACCGGCAGATAGCTGATGTTCATGATGACGGTACGGGATGCGCGGTGCATCGAATGGATTCCGATGCTGGCCATCGTGCCGAGTATCGTTGCGATGACCGACGCCACCAGCGCAATCACAAGAGAGAGTCCCAACGCGCTGAGAATCATATCGTTGCGGAAGAGGTTGATATACCAGTCAAAGGTAAATCCGGTAAAGTTGGAGCGGCTCTTCGACTCATTGAAGCTAAAGACCGCCATCACCGCAATCGGTACATACATAAAGGAGAAGATCAGCACCATATATGCCTTGGAAAGGAAGCTCATCTTTTTCATCAGATCACGCCCCCTTCCTTATTTTCTCCATCCATCATGTTGGTCACGCTCATGCACAGGAGAACCACAACCATCAAAACAAGGCTCATCGCGCTGCCCAGATTGTAGTTATAGCTGTTGCCGAGGAACTGCAGCTCAATCAGGTCGCCGATCATCATGTTTGAGCCGCCGCCCAGCATCCGGCTGATAATAAAGGTGGACACGCTGGGGACAAACACCATCGTGATGCCGGTTGTAATGCCGGGCATCGACAGCGGAATCAGCACCTTGGTCACTTTATGGAAGAGATTTGCTCCAAGATCCTCCGCCGCCTCGATCAAGCTGTTATCGATCTTGACCATGATTGTATAAAGCGGCAGGATCATATAGGGCAGATAGTTGTAGACCATGCCCAAAACCACCGCGCCCTGCGTGTTGATCATATTGAACGGGCCAATCCCGAACAACCCCAGAAAGCTATTGATCAACCCGTTGCGCTCGAGCAGGGTCATCCAGGCATAGGTGCGCAGCAAGAAGTTCATCCACATCGGGAGCATGACCAGCATCAGCATGATCCGCTGCTTGTTCACCCGCAGCCGAGAGAGCATAAAGCTGAGCGGATAGGCCAGAAACAGGCAGATCACCGTCGCAATCGCCGCGAGCAGGATACTGCGGATAAACACCGAGGAATACTGGCTCAGCCCCGACAGATTCTCAAGGGTGAAATGCCCCGCTTTATCGGTAAAAGCAAAGTAGATGACCATCAAAAGAGGCGCGACAATAAACGCCACCATCCAGACAAGATACGGGGCAGCGCAGATCTTTGATTTTAATTTCATCGCGCCGCTTCCTCCATCCTGTGCATGATGTGGATTTCGTCCGGCCCGATATTCATGCCGATAAACTCGCCCGGCTGCTGAGACTGGGTAGAATGGATCTTCCACTCAAAGCCCGCCTGCTCAACGATGATCTCATAGTGCACGCCCTTGAAGATGACGCTCTTCACCACACCGGACAGCTGGCCCTGAATTGCCGGCACAACCTGCACATCCTCCGGACGGACAACGACATCCACCAGCTCACGGGGGGCAAATCCCTTGTCAACACAGGCGAACTGCTGGCCGGAAAACTCGACACAGAAATCCCGCTCCATCACGCCGGAGAGGATATTCGACTCCCCGATGAAGTCGGCGACAAATGCATTCTTCGGCTCATTATAAATATCCACCGGTGTGCCGATCTGCTGAATATCTCCCCCGTTCATGACGACAACGGTGTCGCTCATGGTCAGCGCTTCCTCCTGATCATGGGTGACATAGATGAAGGTGATATTCAGATTCTTTTGGATCCGCTTGAGCTCGGTCTGCATCTCCTTTCGCAGCTTGAGATCCAGAGCGCCAAGCGGCTCATCCAGCAGCAGCACCCGCGGATGATTGACCAGTGCGCGGGCAATCGCCACCCGCTGCTGCTGGCCGCCGGACAGGGTGGTCGGATCTCGCCGCTCAAAGCCGCGCAGGCCAACCATCTCCAGCATTCCCAAAACCCGGGTCTTGATCTCCTTTTCCTCAACCTTGCGCAGCCGCAGACCGAACGCCACATTTTCATACACGTTCAGGTGCGGAAAAAGCGCGTACTTCTGGAAGACGGTATTGACCTGCCGCTTGTAAGGCGGCATCCCGGTAATATCCTTACCGTCAAAAAAGACATTGCCCGACTTTGGTTCGAGGAAGCCTCCGATCACCCTGAGGGTGGTCGTCTTGCCGCAGCCAGAAGGCCCGAGCAAGGTCACAAACTCCTTGTCGTGGATGTCCAGCGACAATCCGGTCAGGACCGCTTCCCCGTCAAAATCGACAACAATGTCTTTCAGTGCAACTATTGTATTTTCCATCCTGCATCCCCCTTTGCGGTATTGTTCCCGCAGCCCGATAAACCGGCTGACGGGCAGGCGTCAATTATACTACCCCGCAAAAGGTTTGTTACACCGCCGCACACCGCAGCAGCTACAGCAGTACATACAACGCCCATGCTTCGACAAGCGGGGCCGACACTAGGGTCCCCCGCTCCCGGCAGAGCAGCTGGTTTTAGCAGCCGCTCGCCTTAGATGCGAACACACAATATGTAATATATAGGGGTACTGTCTATTTGTCAATACTTTTTGCCAAATTTTTCGATTTTTCAAGAAGAGCGGCGACAGGCTGATATTTTTTGTTGAAATAGTCGGAAATTCTTCTATTTTCTCAAAAAATCTCCGAAATGCTTTTGGTCGTCACATTTCTCATTCTCGACATAAAAAAGGGCTGCCAGATGAAACCGACAGCCCATGAACGGGAAAAATGTTCCCTATCCTTTCCGCCTTTTCCTCTCGGCGCCGCACTGCTCAAAAGACCTCTTTCAGCCACGCGGTCAAGCCCCAAAACAGCCCGTAGGTCGCGGCCGTCGTCAGCAGGCCGGAGAT
>CALXIJ010000112.1 GCA_944388335.1 uncultured Pygmaiobacter sp. | reverse complement strand
CAGCGGCACCAGTGTCCCGGCGTCTGCTCGGTCAGCGGCGGCTCCTCCACCGCACAGCGGGGCTCTTTGCAGCTGCACCGGCTCTCAAAGCGGCAGAAGTGGACCGGCAGGCGCAGCGCGGACACCTGACCGGGAATGGTGTAGAGCCGCTCTTTGTCCTCGGCAATGCTGGGGATTGCCGCGAGCAGTCCCCGGGTATAGGGGTGGGCCGGATGGGCGAACACCTCCCGGCAGCTGCCCTCCTCCACCACAACGCCGCCGTACATCACCAGCATCCGGTCGCAGAGCGCGGCGACCACCCCCATGTTGTGGGTGATCAGAATCACCGCGATCCCCAGCCGGTCCCGCAGCTGGCGCAGCAGGTCGAGGATCTGCGCCTGCACCGTCACGTCGAGCGCCGTTGTCGGCTCGTCCGCGATCAGAATCTGCGGGTTGCAGGCCAGCGCGATCGCGATCATAACCCGCTGCTGCATCCCGCCGGAGAGCTCGTGCGGGTACTGGTCCACCCGCAGCTCCGGCGAGGGGATGTTGACCTCCCGCAGCAGTTCGATCGCCCGCTCCCGCGCCTCTTTGCGGGTCATCTTCTCATGGAGCAGCAGCATCTCGATGATCTGGTTGCCGACGGTATAGACGGGATCCAGCGCCGAAAGCGGGTTTTGAAAGATCATCGCAATCCGCTTGCCCCGTATCCGGCACAGCTCCTTTTCGCCCAGCGAAAAGAGGTCCTGTCCCTCAAAGTCCGCCCGGCCGGCCTCCCTGCGGGAGGACACCGGGTCCAGAAGGCCCATCAGGGTGCGCACCACCGTGCTCTTGCCGCAGCCGGATTCCCCGACGATCCCCACGATCTCCCCGGCGCGGAGCGAAAAGCTCACCCCGTCCACCGCCGGCAAGGGGGTGCCGTTGGAATAGTAATAGGTCTTGAGCCCCTCCACCGAGAGCAGCGGTTTGGTACCGCTCTCCCCCGTGCCGGGACGTTGTTCATTTCTCTGTTCCGTTTTCAATCCGTATTTGCACCGCACTTTCGAAAACGCCTGCTTTCTCAACAGAAAACAGGCGTTTTTTCATTTCTTTTTTATTTCCGGCTCAGCCGGTTCTTGTCCTCAGCCTGTGACCTTCAGATCCCCGGCGCGGAAAGGCATGATCTGGTTCTCGCAGTAGGTCATATCCCACTCAAGGCCGTCCCGGATGCCGTAGAGGTCCTCCGCCTGATACAGGTAGGTGCCGGGGCAGTAGGTGTCGAAGACCTCCATTAAGGTGCGGGCCGCCTGCCGCTGTTCCTCCAGATCGGTGCTGTCGATCAGGGTGTTGCCCGCCTCGATGAACTCCTCGGTCGGGGTCCAGCTGCCGGTCTCCTCATTTGCCGGGCTGGAACCGGTTCCGAACAGCAGCCAGAGCGCGCCCAGCGGGTTGTCGAACCGGGAGGCGGAAGACCAGGCCCGGACATCCGCCTGGAAGGAGAACTTGTCGGTGTAGACGACCTCGGCCTTGACCCCGATGTCCGCCCACATCCCGACAATCGCCTCGCCGGCCTGATTGCCGTTGGTGTAGTATCCGTCCGCCATCTCGATGGTGATGACCTCCTCGCCGTCATAGCCGGACTCCTTGACCAGCTCGCGCGCCTTCTCCGGGTCATACTGGACGCCCTCATAGTCCTCGATGTACAGATCGCCGTAGCTCTCGAACTGGTGGCCGTTGGGGACCTTGGCGTAGTCGGTCCAGAGGGTATCCACCAGCGTCTGGCGGTCGATCGCCATCGTCAGCGCCTGACGGAATTTCTGGTTGGACATGATGCTGTCCTCATTCTTGGTGTTGAAGACATAGATGTGGATGTTCTTGATGTCGGTGCCGACGACATTCAGCCCCTCGGTATTCGCGATGGTGTCCTTGGCATCCGCCGGGACGTCGTTGATGATGTCGACCTCGCCGGTGATGAGCGCGGTCATCCGGGCCGACGCCTCGGGATAGGCGATGAATTCGATCTGACGGGCGGCCGGCGCCTCGCCCCAGAAGCCGTCATACCGCTCCAGCACATACTTCTCGGGGGAGTACTCGGTCAGCTGATAGGGGCCGGTGCCGATCGGCGCGGTCTGGAACGCCTCGTCCCCGATCTCGGTGACATAGTCCTGCGGGACGATGCTCGCGCCCCAGATCGAGCCCAGACGCTGCTCAAATGCGGCGTCCGGCTTTTTCAGCTTGAACTGGACGGTGAGATCATTGATCTTCTCCACCGAATCCAGCGTCTCATACAGCACTGCGATGGTGCCGTCGCCGTAGCCGCTGAGGATTCTGTCGAAGGTAAACTTCACATCGTCCGCAGTGCAGGGCTCGCCGTTCTGGAAGGTGATGCCCTCCCGCAGGGTGACATTCAGGGTGACGTCGTCCTGCCACTCCCAGCTGTCCGCCAGCTGGCCGCAGATATTGCCTTCTTTATCGGTAAACAACAGAGTGTCAAAGATATTGTAAAAGAGCTTGATGCTGGCAATGCCGATCGAGTAATCGGGATCCAGCTGGGTCGGCAGCGCCGCCAAGCCGACACGGAGCACATCCAATGTGCCGTCGCCCTGTGTACTGTCCGAAACCGTGTTCTGGGCCGCGCCGGATCCCGTGGAACCGCTCGCGGCATTCTGCCCACAGCCGCTCAGCGCAAGCAGCAGCGCCAACGTGCCGGCCAATAACCGAAACCTCTTTTTCATACTGTTCTTCTCTCCATCTGATTTTCTTTGTGTGCCCTGTGCAGGGATCCGTCGGCTGCAAAATTTCCGGTTTGCCCGGCCGCGCGATGCATCCGTTCGCAACCTGCTCATTTATTCTATCACCCGCCTTTTCCCGCCTTCCCCCTCATTGCGGTAAAAAGGTTGTAACTCCCTTGTAATCCACAAAGCGTGAAGTCAGAGGGTTTCAGATGCATTTATTCGGATTTTGAGCAAAAAAAGACCCGGCGGATCCTCGCGGATTCCCCGGGCCTTTTGCCTTATCTTATGCAGTTTTTCCTGTTTTCGCCGCGCTCATTCCCCCGCTGGCCGCATCCGGACACGGGC
>CALXIJ010000111.1 GCA_944388335.1 uncultured Pygmaiobacter sp. | reverse complement strand
GCGCGCAGATCGCTGTAATAGACCTTTGCTTTTTCCATCTTTTATCTGCTCCTTTTCTCTTGCCGCTGTCTTTCGCGGCGGTTTGGTTACTTTTGCCGGCTTTTATTTTACGCCAAAAAGATGGGGTTGACAAGGGAGAAATCCATCTTCTGAGCAGAGGAGTGCATCCGGCATAGAATGATCAGAGTACCTTGTCAAGGAACGCCCGCGCGCGGTCGGATTTCGGGGTGGAGAAGAAGATTTTCGGCGGGGCATCCTCAACAAGACCCCCTCGTCCAGAAAGCAGATTCCCGTGCAACCCCCATCTCATGGGCGACCAGCGCCATTATGATGCCGGTGCCTGCAAGGTCCTTGATGACATTGGGCACCTCTTTGACCATCTCGGGGTCCAGCGCGCTGGCCGGCTCATCAAAGAGGATGACTTGGGGTCCATCGCGGGGGTACGAGCAATGGCGACCCGCTGCTTTTGACCGCCCGAGAGGGTGGCGGGATAGTCTGCAAGCCCTGCTCGGTCGAGCAGGGCAAGGAACTTCTCCTGAGCGTGTTTTGCATCCATCTGAAGCACCTTGACTGGCGTATAGGTTATGTTTTGCAAGACGGTCATGTGGGGGAAGAGATTAAAGTGCTGAAAGGGCATCCTGACCTTTTGACGGATCTGCTGGATGTTGACCTTTGGGTCGACCCATCAACCCCATCCACAAAGATGTGGCCGGAGGTGGGATGCTCGAGCAGATCGATACAGCGCAGAAGGGTGGATTTCCCGCTGCCGGAGGGGACGATGATCGCGGCGACCTCGCCGTCCTGTATCGTGAGCGAGACGTCATGCAATATCTCCAAGAATTTAAAGCTCTTATACACATTCATAACTGGGAAAATATCGGCTTCGAGGACAGGGGAAAAGTCGTTGACGGCCTTATAACACAAATTAGGGCCACAAGCGAGTATTGCAGATTGAATGGAAAATCTGAGGATTCTCTATTCAGCACTTTTTAACTGCGTTTTGTGCGCCCCGGTCAAGGGATGTAATAGTTTTTGAAAATACGTTATTATATCCAATAAAATAGGAAAAACAAGAATAAAATCATTAAACATACAAAAATATGATAAAAAATACATAAAAACTCCCGGCAGCATATTATCTGCTGCCGGGAAAATAAAAGATGGCACAATAATTTGATATACATCGGTCGATCAGATTGCAGCCTGTTCGCCGGAGAGAGAGGACCACACACGAGGCTTTTCCCGCCGATAGAGAAAGGCCAGAATGATCAAAAAGAGGCACCAGCCGGTTCCGGTGGCGATACTCACACTGACAAGGCCGAGCATACCGGCCAGCAGATAGGTCAGTGAGACCCGGACCGAGATCTGGAAGATGGTCCCGAACAGCGAGACGTTCAGCTTGCCGATGCCGCGAAAGAAGCCCTGCATCACATCCCCCATTGCGGGCAGGAAGTAGAAGGGACACATGGCGTGCAGGTATCGCACGCCCTCTGCGACGACGGCGGTTTCTCCCGAATCAACAAAGAGGGAGGTCATCGGCGCGGCGAAGAGGTACATAAAAAGAACCATCAGAATATCATAGCCCCAGGCCATGCGGCAGGCCTGCCGAAAGCCGTCAAAGATCCGGTCTGCACGGCGCGCGCCCTTGTTCTGGGCAATAAAGGTGGTAATTGCGGTGGCGATGCTGTTGCCGGGAGCAAGCACAAAGCCCTCGATCCGGCTGACCGCATTAAAGGCTGCGATGACGTCGGTCCCGAGAGGGTTCACAGCGCCCTGCAAAAACAGTTTGCCGATGAAAAAACAGGTTTGCTGCAGCGCAGCAGATTGGCTGTAACCGACAGTGGTGCGCAGCAGCCGGGGATCCAGAATCAGATCCCGGCGGCGCAGATGCAGCTGCGGGATGCGGCGGGCGGTGTAGAGATAGCACAAAAGCGCCGAAAGGCCCTGTGCAAGCACGGTTGCCACCGCGGCGCCGGCAACACCCCAACCAAAGACGGGAACAAAAAGCAGGTCCAAAAGGATGTTGATGCCGGAAGAAATCACCAGAAAATACAGCGGAGAAGCGGAGTCTCCGGCAGCCCGCAGCGCCGCGGTATAAATATTGTACAAAAAGGTGCAGACAAGGCCGGCGAAGATGATCCGCAGATAAACGACTGCATCAGCCATCAACTCCTCCGGGGTTTGCATTGCGCGCAAAATGGGGCGGATGAGCAGCATTGCGGTCAAGGAGACGATGACGGTAAAGCCGAGCCCTGCAAGGATGCAGGTGGAAAACTCCCGCCGGCACTTTTCCATGTCGCCTTCTCCCCACAGGGTCGCCATAAAGATCGATGCGCCGGTACAAAGTCCGATTACGGTAAAGATGACGATATTCATCACCGGAGAAGTCACCCCGAGTGCGGCCAGCGCTTGTTTGCCGACAAAGCGCCCGACAATAATCGAGTCGGCGGCATTATAAAATTGCTGAAAAATATTGCCGATTAAAAGCGGCAGCGCAAAACGCAGGATCAGCCCGGTGACGCGGCCGGTCGTCATATCAAGAGCAGAAGTTTTTTTCATCGAGCAAAGCCCCCTTTTTCTCGTGAACAAACGGCATTTTCGCCTTCTGCTCAGAAGATCCCTTTTATTTTGCAATACCTAAAAGTGATTGTCAATCGGCGATTTTCACAGGAAGAGGACGAATTGCACTCTGAGTTCAGATAAACATGTCATCGCAATTCTTGTCACACGGAGGAAGACTTTACTCAAATTTTAAATTAAAGAGAAAATTTTTATAATCTTGTTTTTTTTAGACAAAAATAAAAAAATAGTGCAAAATATACACAATTCAAAAAATATTACATTTTATTATTATGCACTTGTGCTAAAAACAAAAGCGATGTATAATAAAAAAAAGCTCAAGTCCTCTTGAATACCGCATGCGGAAATCGATATTGAGAGATGGGGCTGATTGTGTGAAGAACAAAAAGAAGTTTGCATCCGGCCGGCAGGAGGGACGGCCGCGGGTGCGTGTCGCGTCCGCGGCTGCGCTTTGCCGGGAAGAGAAAAATCCCGTCGAATATCATGGCAGGGGAACTGCCCAGCTGCTTTACTTTATGTCGGGCCATGGCAGGATCCTGACAGGGGACCGGTCTTTTCTCGTCGGAGAAGATGATCTTGTAGCGATCAATCCAAATCAGGAGTATGTGTTGGACTGCCCAAATGACCCGGTACGATATTTTTTACTTGAGCTTGACGGGGTTTTATTTGGCTTTGCCCCGCCGGATATCCGGATGGGGGTCTGTGGCTGCACACCGTTTTCCCAGCAGATGCGGTTTTATCTGGAAACTCTGCTGCATGAATGGGAAACGAGGGAGGACGGCTGGGAACCATCGGTACAGAACCTCTTGGAATTGTTGCTGATCCGGGTGAGCCGGCACAGCGAAATGTCGGTGATGGCAGACAGCCATCGCTCTGGTAAGGAGTGCGCGGCAACCAAGCGTTATATCGACGCGAATTTTGGCGATGAGATTACCCTTGACAGCCTTGCCGCGCGGACCAATCTGAATAAATATTATCTGGTCCATGTTTTTACTCGTACTTATGGCATCTCGCCGATCAACTATCTGATTGGGCGGCGGATCGATGGGGCAAAACGGCTGCTGGCGGAGAGCGATTACAGCATTTCCCAGATTGCACAGACAGTGGGATTCTCCTCCCAGAGCTATTTTTCCCAGAGCTTTAAGCGGGTGACCGGCCAGACACCGGCGCAGTACCGCCGGCAAAGCCGCAAAGAGACGGTAAAAGAGGCAGTGTTGGAGTAGGACAAAAGAGAGAAAAAAGGGCAGCTGAGATCCTTGAGGATCGCAGCTGCCCTTTTTGTGTTATAAAATTTAGTTTATTGCAAAAAAAACGGATAAAAGCAATAGAGAATTGCTCAAACAGCGGTGCTGTGCTGCAGGTCCTTCCAGCCGGTCAGGCCATAGGCCGACACCGCGGCGCACACCGCCCTGCGGCTAGCCTCTTCCATCGCCTTGGCGGCCATGCAGCCCACGATGTTGACATCCCCCGAAAACTGCCCGACCGACAGCGCGTAAATGCTGTCCCCATCGGCGGTGGTGTGTACCGGACGAATTGCTCTGGCATAGCCGTTATGGGTCATGCCGGCAACTTTGGTCAACTGGGTCTTGTTCATCCGCGCATTGGTAACCACGACCCCCAGCGTCGTGTTGCCGGTAAAGAGATTTTCTGCCAGTGCCACATCGGAGAACATCTCTTCAAGAGTGGAGGAAAGGCCATTCTTTTCCGGGTTCAACAGTCCGGCAATGGGCCGGCCATCGGCCCCATAGACGTCTCCCAGTGCGTTGACTGCGACCAGAGCGCCAACCTTGAGTCCACCCGCCTCGAAGGCACAGGTGCCAAAACCGGATTTCATTGCGCGTTCCATGCCGCGGTACTTGCCGATGGAACAGCCGGTTCCCGCGCCGACATTGCCCTCTGCGGGCGGTGCGTAGGAGGCATTTTCGCAGGCGGCATAAGCCATTGCAGCAGTGGGGCGGACCGATTTGTCCCCCACGGTCAGGTCAAACAGGCAGGACTGGCTGACCAGCGGGACCTTTGTCACCCCGACATCAAACCCGATCTCCCGCTCCTCGAGATAGCGCTGAACGCCGCCTGCGGCATCCAGCCCAAACGCGCTGCCGCCCGACAGCAGCACCGCATTGATCCCCTCCGCAGCGGCGATGGGATTCAAGATCTGAGATTCCCGGCTGGCGGGACCGCCGCCGCGGACATCCAGCCCGGCGGGGCTCATCCCATCGCAGAGGATGACGGTGCAGCCGGTCGCCGCCCGCTCATCCTGCGCATGGCCGACGCGAAAACCGCCGACCTCCATAATGCCGATTTCCTTCAACGCACACGGACCCCCTCACGAAAGACTGTTCTCTGCAGCGCTTTGCAGATGCTGGTCCCGAGTACCAGACAGGAGATCGCCTCCGCAAGACCGTTGACCGCGACCAACCCCAGCATAAAAGCCAGCAGGTTGAGCCCGCCCGCGCCGGTATAGCCATAGCTGGTGGCGGCAATCTCGAGCCATGCGTCGGAGAAGATCAGCCAGTTGCCGACGATGTAAAGCGCGGTGTTGAGCACCGGGGTCAAAAAGCAGCAGATAGCAATCCCGACGACCTTGGTACGGTCATACCGGCGCAGCAGACGATAGAGCAGTCCCGGGATAACCCCGACCAGCACCCGGTTGACCACGCAGCAGAAAAAGGTGCCCAGTGGGTTAATCCCGAGCAGCAGCACCCCCAGCGGGCTTGCGCCGAAACACTGAAAAAAGCTGGTGAGGCCGAACACCAATCCCAGAAAGCCGCCTGCTGCCGGCCCCAGAAGGACCGACCCAATTGCCACCGGGATGACGATAAAGGTGACTTCGACCCCCCAAGGGGTTTTGAGATACCCCAGCGGGGTATAGGCCATGATGAGCACAAGGGCTGTCAACAGGGCCAGCTCAGTCAGATAGCGAACATCGGTCTTTTGTCTCATATTCAATTTCCTCCTGCTGCCGCTCCACACTGATTGTGGATGCAGTGCATATTTTATCCTGCCAATGGCATGGACAAGGAGAGTATAACGCGGTTTTGCGGGATTTGCAAGCGTGGCCTCAAAAATGGAAGGAGTTGCTGCTCCGAGCAATGGGTGACGGAAAATTGATTTTAAGCGTCCGCAGTGGTATAATGCGGATGGAAAAAGTATCCGGGGCACGTCCCGGCAGATGCGAAGGAGAGGTCGATCGGAATGAATAAGGAAGAAGTCATGGAACTCATCAAGAGCCGCCGCAGCATCCGCGCCTATAAGCCGGAGCAGATCAAGCCCGAGGAACTGGATTATGTGCTGGAGGCCGGCACATGGGCTCCCACCAGCATGGGGCTGCAGTCCCCGATTATGGTGGCGGTGCAGGATCCCGAGACGGTGAAGCTCCTCTCCCGTCTCAATGCCCGGGTGCTCGGCAACGACAGCGACCCGTTCTACGGCGCGCCGACGGTGATTGTGGTCTTTTCCAACGGAGATCGCGGCGAGACCTGTGAAGAGGACGGTGCGCTGGTGATGGCGAACCTGATGCTTGCGGCCAAGGCAGAGGGACTGGGCAGCTGCTGGATCCACCGCGCAAAGCCGGTTTTTGAGAGCGAGGAGGGCAAGGCTCTGATGAAGAAGTGGGGCATTCCGGAGAACTACCGCGGTGTTGCCCACTGCATCCTCGGCTATCCCGCTGCCCAGCCGGAGGCAAAGCCCCGCAAAGAGGGCTGGATTGTCCGCGCCTGAGCAAAACAGCAACAGAATGGCAGGCCCCGGCGCAGCACCGCTGCAGCGAGGCCTTTTTGTATCAAAAGAGCACAAAGGATGGCAGGAGGGAGAAAAATGAACACACAGGAGGAATTACAGCAGTGGGAGGCCGCGGCCGCGCGGTACCGCCGGGTACAGGAGGATTCTGCTTTTGCGGAGCAGAATAAAGTGCTGGTGGAGCGGCGCTTTGCGGGATTTTCCGGCAGAGTGCTGGATGCTGGATGCGGTTATGGGCAATACACCGAATGGTTTTCGCGGCAGGGTGCAGAGGCGACCGGCTGCGACGGGGCAGCCGCGATGCTGAAGATGGCGCGGGAAGATCACCCGGACTGCCGGTTTGATCGGGTGGATCTCACCGGGAAGCTTCCCTATTCGGACGGCGCGTTCGAGCTGGTGTTCTGCAATCAGGTGCTGATGGATCTGCCGCAGATCGACGGCACGATGGCGGAGTTTGCCCGGGTCCTGCAGCCGGGCGGACGGCTCTGGTTCTCGATTGTTCATCCGGCGTTTTATCTCGGTGAATGGGTTGCCGATGAGGAGGGGATCAAGCGGGCAAAGCAGATCAGCGGCTATCTGACACAGCGGGAGCTGGAGGGGAGTTTTTGGGGCCGGTCAACCCATTACCACCGCCCGCTCTCCTTCTATTTCAATCTGGCCGCGGCTTGCGGGTTCTCGCTGGTCCGGATGACCGAGCCGCCTGCCTATAATCCGGCGGAGAACAGCTCCGGGCTGCCGCTCTTCCTCTGTGCCGAGTTTGAGAAGCCGAAGAGCGGCACCGCCGAAGGAGAAGACGCGGAATAAGCGCCTTTCCCTAATCGGGAAGGGGGATTCTTTCATTCAAACGAGGGAACGTTGAGCAAAAAATGAAAAATCGGGTCTCGCGCAAGAAAGCGCGAGACCCGATTTTTTCTCATGATACCGCTTGCCGGATTCCCGGCAGCTATTTAAAATGCGCTCACAGGCAGAGAGCCATGCCGGACATCTGGGCCATCCGCTGGATGTGATCCAGCCCCAGCAGAGTGCGATTATCCACCACACGGAACGCCTGCGCCCGGGCGGCGGGCAGCAGATCGGCAAACAGCAGATTTGCCCCGGCGGCAAGTGCCGCCTGTGTGCCGTCGACGCTGGAAA
>CALXIJ010000110.1 GCA_944388335.1 uncultured Pygmaiobacter sp. | reverse complement strand
CGCAGCCGCGCAAAAGCGGCCTTTTTACGGCGTTGTTTTCTTATTCTGCCACACCTAAGATAAAAACGGCATCAGAATTCTGAGCGCCCAAACTCCGACAGCTGCAGCCCCTCGTTGTGGTCAAGCGCCCACTGGATGCTCCAGGTGTTGGTGAAGAGCAGCAGCTTGCCGCCGTGCATATCCTGCACCTTTTTGGTGTCGCTGGTCAGGGAGAGGGTATTGGGGTCGAGCTCCTCATTCTCGATCCAGCGGATGAACTGATGCGGCATCCGCTGCATGATGACCTCGACGTTGTACTCGTTTTTGAGCCGGTACTCGAAGACCTCAAACTGCAGAACGCCGACCACGCCGACCACGACCTCCTCCATGCCGCCGCCCAGCTCCTGAAAGATCTGGATGGCGCCCTCGTTGGCGATCTGGCTGGTGCCCTTGATAAACTGCTTGCGTTTCATCGTGTCCTTCTGCCGGACCAGGCAGAAGTGCTCCGGCGCAAAGGTGGGGATGCCCTCAAACCGGAACTTTTTGCCCGGGGTGCAGAGGGTGTCGCCGATCGAGAAGACACCGGGGTCAAAGACGCCGATGATGTCCCCGGCCCAGGCCTCGTCAATGACCTCCCGCTCCGAGGCGAGGATCTGCTGGGGCTGGGAGAGCCGCATCTTGCGGTCCTGCTGCACATGGAGCACCTCCATGTTCTTCTCAAACCGGCCCGAGCAGATCCGCATGAAGGCGATCCGGTCCCGGTGCGCCTTATTCATGTTCGCCTGGATCTTGAAGATGAAGGCGGAGAAGTCCTCGCTCATCGGATCAATCTCGCCGATGTCGGAACGGCGGGGCAGCGGCGGGGTGGTCAGCCGCAGAAAGTCCTGCAAAAACGGCTCGACGCCGAAGTTGGTCAGCGCGCTGCCGAAGAAGACGGGGGAGAGCCGGGCGTGCCGGATCTCCTCGAGGTCGAAATCATAGCTCGCGCCGTCCAGCAGCTCGATGTCGTCGGCGAGGGTGCGGTGCTGCTCGGCGCCGATCAGCTGATCGAGGTCGGGATCGCCGAGGGTCGCCTTGATGGCCGCCAGCTTGTGCTGGCCGACCAGTGCGCCGCCGACCTCATCGCCATAGGAGAGGATCTCCCGGTTTTCCCGGTTGTAAACCCCCTTGAAACCCTTGCCGCTGCCGATCGGCCAGTTCATCGGGTAGGTGCGGATCCCGAGTTTCTGCTCGATGTCCTCGAGCACATCAAAGGGGTTCATCGCCTCCCGGTCCATCTTGTTGATGAAGCTGAAGATCGGGATGTCCCGCAGCAGGCAGACCTTGAACAGCTTTTCGGTCTGCCGCTCGACCCCCTTGGCCGCGTCGATGACCATCACCGCGCTGTCCGCCGCCATCAGGGTGCGGTAGGTATCCTCCGAAAAGTCCTGATGGCCCGGGGTATCCAGAATGTTGATGCAGTAGCCGTCATACTCGAACTGCATCACCGAGCTGGTCACCGAGATGCCGCGCTGCTTTTCGATCTCCATCCAGTCGGAGACCGCCGCCCGCTGGGTCTTTTTGCCCTTGACGGTGCCGGCCAGCTGGATTGCCCCGCCGTAGAGCAACAGCTTTTCGGTGAGGGTGGTCTTGCCGGCGTCAGGATGGCTGATGATCGCAAAGGTGCGCCGCCGCCGGATCTGCTCTTCAAATTCTTTGGACAATGTTGTGTTCCCCCCGAAAAAAATGGATGGTTCGCCCTGTGGGCGGACATACACTTCTATTCTATCCGCTGCGGGCCAAAAAAGCAAGAAAAACCGCATGGGAATGCGAAAAAAACACCGGCTTTTCCTCCTCGTTGACAGGGGGCGGGATGGGGGATAAAATGAAGGAAAAGAGCACAGATCCCATGATCGGGAAAGAAAAAATATCGGGCCGAATGCGGGGAAAACGCCCCCGCGCGGCGAAAGGAGCAAGGCAGGATGGAACGCTATCCGCTGCGGCTGTGCCCGGCTTTCAAGGACAACCTCTGGGGCGGGCAGAGACTGAAAACAGACTATGGCAAAAAGACCGAGATGACCCCCCTCGCCGAGAGCTGGGAGCTGAGCTGCCACAAGGACGGCAGCTCGGTGATCGCAAACGGCCCCTATGCGGGGATGACGCTGCCGGAATATCTTGCCCGGTTCCCGGACGCGGCGGGCAGCCGCTGCGAGCGGTTCCCCGCGTTTCCGGTCCTCTTCAAGCTGATCGACGCGAAGGACAAGCTCTCGGTTCAGGTCCACCCCAGCGACGACTACGCGCTGCGGGAGGAGGGGGAGTACGGCAAGACCGAGATGTGGGTCGTCCTCGACTGCGTCCCCGGCGCCGAGCTGATCTATGGCTTCTCGGCGCCGATCACAAGGGAGGAGATGCGCCGGCGGATCGAGGCGGGCACCCTGCTCGAGGTGGTCAACCGGGTGCCGGTCCATCCCGGGGATGTCTTCTTCATCGAGGCGGGCACCCTCCACGCGATCGGCGCGGGGATCGTCATCGCCGAGATCCAGCAGAGCTCCAACCTGACCTACCGGGTCTATGACTACGACCGGCGGGACGCGCAGGGCAACCCGCGGCAGCTGCACATCGAGAAGGCGCTGGCGGTGACCGATCTCGGACCGGCGCATCCCAGATCCTTCGACCGCACCCCCCACAGGGAGGGGGACGCCGAGGTGAGCCGTCTGGGCGGCTGCGACTACTTTACCACCGACCGGATCCGGCTGTCCGGCCGCTGCCTGCGCAGGGTGGGGGAGGGCTCCTTTGAGGGGCTGTTCTGCGCCAAAGGCAGTGTCAAACTGGCGGTGGGGGACCGGCAGATGACCCTCGCAAAGGGGGACACCGTCTTTCTGCCCGCCGGGCTCGGGGAGTACCGGCTGGAAGGGGAGGCGGAATGCCTCTCGATTTCGGTCTGAGCGGCAATCTGGACAAAGGGGGAATCCGACATGAAATACTATCTTGGCATTGATCTTGGCGGGACAAACATCGTCGCCGGCGTCGTCAACGAGAAGTTTGAGATCGTCGCGCGGGCAAAGCGGAAGACCGCGCTGCCCCGCAGCTGCGACGAGATCACCGCCGATATGGCCGATGCGGCAAAGGAGGCGGCGCAGGCCGCCGGGCTGCAGATGTCCGATTTTGACTATCTGGGGCTGGGCTGCCCCGGGATGATCGACTACCGCCGGGGCGAGGTGGTCTACTCCAACAACCTCGAGTTCTACCACGAGCCGCTGGGCAGCAAGCTGTCGGCGCTGGTGGGGATCCCGGTGCTGATGGCAAACGACGCCGATTCCGCGGCGTTCGGGGAGTTCAAGGCCGGCGCCGGGCGGGGCAGCGAGAACATGGTCGCGATCACGCTGGGCACCGGCGTGGGCTCGGGGATCGTGATCCGCTCCAAGCTCTACAGCGGGTTTGCGTTTGGCGGCGCCGAGTTCGGCCACAGCCTGCTGGTGAAGGACGGGGTGCAGTGTACCTGCGGGCGGCGGGGCTGCCTTGAGGCCTATGCCTCCGCCACCGGGCTGATCCGGATGACCCGGGAGGAGATGCAGGCCCACCCCGAGAGCGGGATGTGGCAGATCGCCGGCGGGCTGGACGGGGTGGACGGCCGCACCGCCTTTGACGGGATGCGGCAGGGGGACGCCGCCGGGCAGCGGGTGGTTGACCGGTACATCGACTATCTCGCCGAGGGGGTCGTCAACATAGTCAACATCCTGCAGCCGGAGATCATCTGCATTGGGGGCGGGATCTGGAAGGAGGGAGAACTGATCGTCGCACGGATGGGCC
>CALXIJ010000109.1 GCA_944388335.1 uncultured Pygmaiobacter sp. | reverse complement strand
GGCGCCGGACAAAGGCTCTTTTGAGGCCGCTTCGTCCTCCCCCGCCTCGGCAGAGGCATCCTGCTGCGGCAGGTCCCAAGGGTCGATTGCGGGTGCCGGCGGATCAAAGCGGTCCTCCGTCTCGATCGAATGCCACGCCCCGCAGTAGGGGCAAACGCCGTCATGCTTTCGCGGATCAAATTTTTTGTTGCAGCTCTCACAGCGGATCTTCATCCCCGCAGCGCCTCCTCCCTCTCACAACTGCCGCTCACCGCAGCACCACCACGGTGATCCCATCATTCTCCCTGCCCCAGTCACGATCCTGCCGCAGGCTGGGCCAACGGGATGCCGCCTCCCGCGCCGCGGCGGAGAAGGGGCCGAAATCCTCCCCCGGAAGAACCCATGCGATCTCGCCGCGGCCGACCAACGCACGGCGCACCGCGCCCCGGATCTTGCCGCCGGTTCCGGTAGAGCCGTAGCCGTGGACAAATTTAAACAGTTTTTGGCCGCTGCGCCGCGCACCGGCCAGTTCGTTTTCCATCCGACGCAGCGCCACCGCCGCGGGCGGCATGTCGTATTTGAGATTGATCTCCCGCACCGTCAAACAAAAGCGCCTCCCTCGTACTCTTCTCTGCCAGTATAGCAGACCAAAATCACAGGTGCAAGAAGGACGGGATGAAATCCTCCCGAAAAATGCCCTTGTTCCCCCAAGACCCGCCGTATATTTTTCTTTTTATCCATTTTGCGATAAAATGAAAACAACCTGAAAAAGGGAGGGGTTTGATGGAACGCAATGAGACCTTGATGCAATATTTTGAGTGGTATCTGCCCGCCGACTGCGGGCATTGGCGCCGCACGGCGGCGGCAGCGGGCGCGCTGGCCGCACAGGGGATTACGGCGGTTTGGCTGCCGCCCGCCTATAAGGGAGCCGGCGGGGTACGGGAGGTCGGGTATGCGGTCTATGACACCTATGATCTCGGGGAATTTGACCAAAAGGGAACGGTGCCGACCAAATACGGGACCCGACAGGAATATCTCAATGCAATCGCAGCGCTGCACAGCGCCGGGATCAAGGTCTACCCCGACATTGTGCTCAACCACAGGATCGGGGCGGACGGCACCGAGCAGGTGACGGCGGAGGAGAGCGACGGGAAAGACCGCAACCGCGAGATCACGGGGGACGAGACCATCACCGCCTATACCCGTTTTGATTTTCCCGGACGCGGCGGAAAGTACAGCGACTTCCGCTGGAACTGGCACCATTTTGACGGGGTGGACTGGGATGAGACCAAGAGGAAAAATGCGATCTACCAGTTCACCGGAAAGGAGTGGGACAGCGAGGTTGACGGGGAAAACGGCAACTACGATTACCTGATGGGCGCAGATCTTGATATGGGAAATCAGGAGGTCCTCGAAGAGCTGGACCGATGGGGGGCATGGTATCTTGAGACCACCGGGGCGGACGGGTTCCGGCTGGATGCGGTCAAGCATATCCGGTTCACCTTCTTCAAGGATTGGCTGGGCAAACTGCGCCAGCGCAGCGGCAAGCCCCTCTTTGCGGTGGGGGAATACTGGAAAAACGATGTCGGGACCCTGCTGCGGTATCTGGATGCCTGCGGCGACTGCATGAGCCTGTTTGATGTGCCGCTGCATTTCAACTTTTACAATGCCTCCCACGGCGGCGGCGGATACGATATGCGCAACATTCTCAAGGGAACGCTGCTGGAAGCGCGGCCCGAGCGGGCGGTCACCTTTGTGGACAACCATGACACCCAGCCCGGACAGGCGCTGGCCAGTTGGGTGGATGGGTGGTTCAAGTCCATCGCCTATGCGCTGATCCTGCTGCGTGGGGAGGGACTTCCCTGCGTCTTTTACGGGGATTATTACGGGATTCCCCACGATAAGATCAACCCGGTGGGCGGGGATCTGATGACCATGCTGCGGGTGCGGTCGGAGCGGGCGTATGGGGTCAGGAGAGATTATTTTGACGACCCCAATGTCATCGGGTGGACGATGGAGGGAACCGAGGAACATCCCGCCAGCGGGCTCGCGGTAGTCCTCTCGGATGGCGCCGGCGGAAAGAAGAGAATGTCGGTCGGTGCGCGCAACGCCGGGGCGACCTTTGCGCCGGTGACCGGCGGCGGTCAGGCGGTGGTGATCGGGCCCGACGGAACGGCGGAGTTTTCGGTCGAGGGAGGCAGCGCCCGGGTCTACATCCGGATCTGACCGGCCGGACCCGGAGCAGCGCGCCCCAAGCTGCGGCCATTAGGAGAAGAAACAGGGACAGATCCGATAAAAATACCCTCTTCTGCGAGGGGAGGGCGCGGATCTGCCCTGTTTTTTCTTGCCGCTGATAGGGGGCTGTGGTATGATGATAGTCGATGAATTTCAAACGGAGGAGGGGGATTCGATGAAACGGACGCAGCCGCTCATCCGATGCTTTGATCTTGTCTTTGCACTGACCTTTGCGGCGGTTGCGGCGGTCAGCCTGCTGTACCACGACAACCCCTTTCTGGAGATGGGAATCCCCCAGCTCGCGCTGGTCACGCTGGTGCTTTTGGCGGGCGCGCTGCTCGGCGCTGCTCTTTGGCGAAAACACGGCCGTGCACCGAGGAAGGAAAAAAAGGTGATCGGTGTGCTGCTCGGTCTCTACTTTGCGGCACAGCTGATCTTTGGATTGCTGATGCAGGTCGGGATGGGGCACACCTGGGACTATGCGGTGGTCTGCCGCGCAGCGCGGGACTTTGTGCTGGACGGCACCCCGCCGGGGGACTATTTCGCCCTGTTTTCCAATAACGGACCGCTGTTCTGGCTCTATGTCGGGGTGTTTTCGGTGCAGCACCTCTTTGGTGTCACCAACTTCATGCCGGGGCTGGTCGTTCTCAACGCCGCTGTGGTCAACCTCTCTCTGGGAATGTATTATCTCTGCGCCCGGAGGCTGTTCGGGACAAAATGGGCATTGCCCGCACTGATTGCCGCAATGCTCCATCCCGCACTGCTGCTCTATACTCCCATCGCCTATACCGATACACTGACACTGCCCTTCGCGACGGGAGCGGTACTGCTCTGGCTGCGGGCGCGGTCCGCACAGGCGGAGGGAAACCCGGTGCTGCGGGAGACCGCGGCGGCATTCACGCTGGTGGCAGTGGGTGCTGCGCTGAAATTTTCGGTAGCGATCCTTGCCGTCGCCTTCCTGATCGACCTGCTGCTGCTCTGGCGCGGCCGGGCACGGTTTGCCGCGGCTGCGCTCTGTGTGGGATGCTTTGCCCTGCTCTGGTCCGGCATCAGCGCTGCCAGCAGCGCTGCGATGCCGGATTTTGAGGAGGAGGGGGTACCCTTCACCCACTGGATTATGATGGGACTGCACGGCAACGGGGGCTATTGGGATCCCGATTACCAGCTGACCTTGCAGTATGACAGCTATGAGGCGCGGACGGCCTTCACCCGGGAGGAGATCCTGCGCCGGCTCAAGGAGATGGGGCCGGGCGGGCTGGCGGCGCACACGCTGGAAAAGCTGAGCTACATCGTCAGCGACGGGTGCTGCTATGCGCAGGAAAAGCTCAACCGCAATCCCCTATATGTCAATCCGCTCCACCGCTTTATCATCCCCGGAGAGCCCTATTCCGGCTTTTTGTACTATGCGGCGGACGGCTATCAGCTGCTGCTCTGGATCCTCTGCGCGGCGGGCGGGCTGCTCGCCTTTTTGCGGCGGGACGAGCGGGGCGTGGCAATCCGCCTTGCCTGTTTTGGGCTGCTGCTCTTTTTGCTGATCTGGGAGGCACGCAGCCGATACCTCGTCAACTTCCTGCCGCTCTATCTTCTCTGCGCGCTCGCGCCGTTCGCCCCGCCGCAGGCGGAACCGGAAGACGCCGTGAAAAACCAATAAATCCCACTGCACCGGATCTCTGCACAGCCGGCTTCTCTCCGGATAGCTGCCGGCAAAAGCCGATGAGGAGTAAAGAAACGATCTGCCCCAAAATCAGCGCGGACATCAAAAAAATACCGATGCGAGCTTTTGCCCACATCGGTATTTTTGTTATGGATAAGAGCGGCCGGACCGGCACTCAGGCACCAAAGATCCCGTTATTTCACAGGGACAATCCAGCCCTCCGGCGCCTCGACGCGGCCGTACTGGATTCCGGTCAGGGTGTCGTAGAGCTTTTGGGTGACAGGGCCGATTGCGCCGCCGCCGATCACGGCGACCTGATCCTTGTATTTCAGCTCACCCACCGGGCTGATGACCGCCGCGGTGCCGGTGCCGAAGACCTCCTCCAGACGTCCGTCGGAGGCCGCCGCCATCACATCGTCAATCGCCAGCCGGTCAACGCTGACCCGGTAGCCCCATTTTTCGAGCAGCTCGATGCAGCTCATCCGGGTGATGCCGGGCAGCACGGTGCCGTTGGTGGGGGCGGTGTAGATGACCCCATCGATCTTGAAGAAGCAGTTCATGCTGCCGACCTCTTCGACATACTTGCGGTGGACGCCGTCCAGCCAGAGCACCTGATCGTAGCCCAGCTCATGCGCTTTTTCGCCGGACAGCAGGCTGGCGGCATAGTTGCCGCCGCACTTGATCGCGCCGGTGCCGCCGGGAGCAGCGCGGGTGTACTCGTCCTCGACATAGATCCGGACGGGATCGATGCCGCTGGCGTAGTAGCTGCCCGAGGGGCTGGCGATGATGCAGAAGAGATAGGTGTCGCTCGCCTTGACCCCGAGCTTGGGCTCGGTGGCGATGGTGAAGGGGCGCAGATAGAGGCTGGTATCCGGTTCAGAGGGAACCCAGTCGATGTCGACCGCGACCAGCGCGCGCACGGCCTCGACAAAATCCTCCACCGGGATCTCGGGGATGCAGAGCCGGCGATGGGTGGACGCCAGACGCTCCCCGTTTTTATCGGGCCGGAAGAGCTGGACCGCCCCGGAAGCGGTGCGGTAGGCCTTGAGTCCCTCAAAGCACTCCTGCGCATAGTGGAACACTAGCGCGGCGGGATCCAGCGTGATGGGGGCATAGGGAACAATTCTGGGGTTGTGCCAGCCCTGACCGGCGGTGTAATCCATCAGAAACATATGGTCGGTAAAAAGAGTGCCAAAGCCGAGCGCACCGGTTGGCTTCTCTTTGGGATGTTTGGTCTTTTCAATTTGAATCTCGAGCATCTTTGTCCTCTCACTTTCCCAAATAAAAATAGGGACAAAGGCACCTGATGAGCGCCTTTGCCCTTTCTCTTATGATACTGATAATGCACAGAGAAATGCAACCGGCAAACCCGCCAAAGTTTTCCCGAAGAAAAGAGGAAAAAACGGTGGATCTGCCGGAAGAAAAGGATTCAACACACTCAGGGAGGCGTCTGCTCCCGATTTTTGAAAGATTCAGGCGTAGAATGCCCCGAAAATACAAAGGGGGCTCAGCTGTCCTTTGGCGTACTGCTCTGAGACTGTGGGAGAGAATCCTGCTGTGCGAAAGTCGTGCGCTTTGTGCGGTACCGTCTGCGGAGGAGGGGGAAAAGCAGACCGACAAGCAGTGCGAAGAAGAGCAAAAACGGGGCAAAGTAGATTGCCAGAATCACCGCGCCCTGTGCCAGATCAGCCACATTCTGGAGTGAGCCGTAAAAGGCCTCGACCACCCGGTCGCCAAAGGTTGGCGCGGTGATGGTCTGTCGGCTGACCTCGTTGACCCACAGATGCACCGTTGCGTATTCGACCTGATTGTCATAGATCCGCTGCTGCCCCGTGAGGGTCTCGATCTCGTACCGCACCTCGGTGAGTTTGTCCTCCAGCAGAATCAGATCCTCCAGCGAGCCGGCCTGTTCGAGCAGCTCCAAAAGCCGCTGCTCCTGTGTGCGCAGGCTCTCCAGACGGGCTTCGTTGTCAACATACTGCGGGGTGATGTCCTCGGTCCCCTGTGTCAGGGAGGTCACGGTGCCGATGCCGTCTGCGCTGTCGAGAAATTCATCCAGACGCGCCGCGGGAATTCGGGCGTGATACTCCGCCCAGCGGTTGCCCTGTTCTGCGGAGCCGCCGCGGCTGACAGAGGAAAAATATCCGCCCAGCGCAGCGGTTTGGGATTCAATCTCGTCAACCGCCGATGCAAAATCAGTGACATCGAGATTCAGATCGGCGGTTGTGATGAGCTTGCGGCCGCCGGATAACCCCTCTGCCGGATCGCCGCCCGTCTCGGACAGGGAGGCCTCATAGCTCTCGGGAGATGCCCCCTGCGCCGCAGCGGAATCGGTTGCTGCGCCTCCTCTTCCCCCGCACCCGATCAGGGAGATCAGCAGGCCGAGTATCATGGTGATGGAAAGCAAACGCCAAAAAAGCCGGTCTTTCATCGTGAAAACCTCCTTTGATGAGATGGGATTTTTAGCCCTGTTTTCTGCGGAATTGTTCTCCCTAAAGGAACCCTTCTATTCTCAAAAACGGAAAAAGCCGCCCGGACATTACAGGTCGGTCGAATGTTGTGAACAATTTGTCATTTTTAACGCAGATGGGCATCCTCTGTATCGTCGGGGAGATCCTGTTCGGCGCGCTG
>CALXIJ010000108.1 GCA_944388335.1 uncultured Pygmaiobacter sp. | reverse complement strand
ATTTAGATCCTTCGCATAATTTTTTTGCTGACTTTTGTGCAATCAGGAGAAAATTTCAAAACAAGCGGCCGCGGCACTGCGCCCCTCTTCCCACACCGTTTTTTCCAAATCTATCACATTTTTTTGCGCTGATACACACATTCCCGCTCTAGAATAGGTGATGCTTTCCATTTTCATCCATTTTGTCATGAAGAAAAGAGGGGGAAGCAAGATGAGCCACGAAGAACAAAAAGGAGGGCGATTTTTGGGGACGCTGCGACGTTTGAGCAGCCGTCTTTCCAAATGGGCTGCAGGGCTTTGCGGCTGGATTCGCCGCCACCGCCGGATCAGCATCTGCGCGGTGATTGCCCTTCTCCTCTGCGGCGCCCTGCTCGGCCGCACGCTTTTTTCCGCCCGTCAGCCGTCCGCTGCGGCAGACGGCGCGGCGCTGGTCCGCACCACCACCCTGCAGCGCACCAGCCTGACGGACGCCATCTCCGCGACCGGCACCGTTGAGAGCCAAACGGTCAGCAATGTGACCACCTCGCTGAAATACACGGTCAGCGAAGTACCGGTGCAGGTTGGGGACACGGTAGAGGCGGGGGATGTCATCTGCGTGCTGGACAGTTCGCAGCTGCAGGAACAGATCGAAAAGGCACAAAGCACCCTTTCGGACACCATTGCGCAGGCGCAGAAGAGCTGCGACAAGGCGCAGTCCAGCTTTGACACCGCCAGCGATCAGGCCGCACAGGCCGAAGCCGCTTACAGCAGCGCACAGGCCGCTTACAACACCGCGCTGGCCAATTTCCGGCAGGCGCAATCCACCGTCAGCGCGCTGCAGAGCGCCTATGACACCGCCAAGGCAAAGGCGGACGCCGCCGCGGAGGAGGTTGCCGCCAAGCTCAACGCCTATACCGCAGCGCAGACATCCGGCGGTGATACCCAGCAGGCGCTCGCCGCTCTCAACGCGGCAAATCAGACCTATGAGGGCTGTGACTGGGGCGGGGTCGGAACCGGCGGGCTGAAGGCTGAGGCGGAGTCCGCCCTCGCCGCGCTGGACAGCGGCAAAGCTCTGTGCGGGTATTCGCAGCTGGAACAGACGCTGAACACCGCCTCCCAGACAATGGAACAGGCCCGCAGCGCACTGGACGCCGCTGAGAGCCAGTACACCGCTGCCGAGGAGCAGCTGGCCTCCGCAAAGGAGGCCCTAGAGACGAGCTCCTCCAGCGATACCCTGACCGAACTGCAGGATCAGCTGGAGGACTGCACCCTGAAGGCCTCCACCGCCGGCACCGTCACCGCGCTGAATGCGACGGTGGGCAGTGCGGTCACCGACAGCGTGGTCGCCACAATTCAGGACACCGACGCGCTCAAGATCGCGATCACAGTGGAGGAGTACGACATCGCCTCGCTTCAGGTGGGGCTGCCCGTCATTATCACCAGCGACGCGACCGGGGACACCGCCATTGAGGGGACCCTCAGCCAGATCTCCAAGACCGCCTCTGCCGGTCAGACGGGTGACACCGGATTTGCCTGCGAGGTGACGGTGGACACCGCCGACAGCGGCCTTTTGATCGGGATGAACGCGAAGGCGGAGATCCTGCTCTCGGTCACCGAGGATGTCTTTACCGTTCCGATTGACGCGGTCGGGACGGATGACGCGGGAAACAGTGTCGTCTATGTCAAGTCTGGCGAGGGTCCGCAGGCAACCTTTACGCCGGTGGAGGTCACAACCGGGGAGGAGAACGACTACTATATCGAGATCTCAGGGGATGCGCTCACCGAGGGGATGGAGATCCGCGCCAGCGCCGACCCCGATGAGGCAATTATCGGCGGCAGTGACGGGGACGACTCGAGCCAGAGTGAGATGACCGGCTTCTCGTTCGGCGGCGGTATGGGCGGCGAGGCCCCGGCCGGCCAGACGGGTGCTCGCCCGGAAGGCGCCGGAGACCGCGGCGGGGCCGGCGGCCTGATGGGGGGCTGATCGGATGGAGCGAGAAAACCGTGCCGCGACACCTCCTTGCCCGCAGGGGCAGCCGCTGGTCGCAATCCATGATCTGGTCAAAACTTATTTTGTCGGACGTCCCAATGAACTGGAGATCCTGCACGGGATCGACCTGACCGTCTGGCCGGGGGAATTTGTCGCGATCGTCGGAGAATCAGGCAGCGGCAAATCCACCATTATGAATATCATCGGGGCGCTGGACCGGCCCACCCGCGGCAGCTACCTGCTGGACGGGGTGGATATCGAGCGGGCCAGCGACCGCCAGCTCTCGGCAATCCGCAACCGGAAGATCGGCTTTGTCTTTCAGACCTTCAACCTGATCGGCCGCACCAGCGCACAGAAGAATGTCGAGCTGCCGCTGCTCTATGCCGGTGTTCCCGCCCGCCGGCGGGCCGCGCGGGCGCGGGAACTGCTGGAGATGGTGGGGATGGGGGATCGCGCCAAGCACCAGCCCAACGAGCTGTCCGGCGGGCAGAAACAGCGGGTTGCGATCGCCCGGGCAATGGCCTGTGATCCCCCGCTGCTGCTCGCCGACGAGCCGACCGGCGCGCTGGACACCCAGACCAGCCGCACCGTGATGGATCTTTTCCACAAGCTGCACCGCGAACGGGGGAAAACCATCATCCTCATCACCCACAACCCCGCCTTGGCAGAGGAATGCGAGCGAATTCTGACCCTGCAGGACGGGCGGATCGTCTCGCAGCGAAAGGGGGCCGGATATCATGGGCTTGCTTGACAACATCCGGCTCGCCTTTGCCAGCCTCTGGGCGGGCAAACTGCGCGCGCTGCTGACCATGCTGGGCATCATCATCGGGATCGGATCGGTGATCGCCATCCTGACGGTGGGAGATTCGCTGACCGGAACCATCAACGACTCGATGCAGGGGCTCGGGGTGAGCAATATCACGGTCAGCCTGACCGAAAAGTCCGACGAGGAGGACGCGGATTCCTCCGGCGGGGTTTCGGTGCGGATCTTCGGCCCCAGCCAACCCGCCGACGAGGACCTGATGACCGATGAGATGATCTCCGATTACCGCGCGCTGTTCGGCGATCAGGTCAGCGCGGTCTCGCTCTCCGCCTCTCTGGGCAGCGGGACGGCGGAGCTGGACACCACCAGTCTGAATGTCTCTGCCACCGGTGTAAACCTCGATTACCAAACCGCCAACAATATCAATATCACAAACGGGCGATTTCTCAATCAGCGGGACCTCGACGGGGAGAAAAAGGTCTGCGTCGTGCCGGACACCTTTGCCGAGGCGCTGCTGGGAGAGGGGGTGGATCCCATCGGCAGCAGCTTTGATCTGACCGTCGGAGCAAAGGTCCTGCGCTGTTATATCGTCGGGGTCTATGAGCAGGAAGAGAACGGCACCGTCAGCCTTTTGGGCAGTCAGACCAGCTATCCGATCTATCTGCCTCTCTCCACCGTCAAGACCCTGACCGGTGCTGCAGACGGGTATGAGAGCTTTACCGTGGTGGGCAGCGATCTGGAGAACAACAGCCAGTTCCTGCAGCAGACGGAGGACTTCTTTGCGAGCTATTACACCCGCAACCCGAGCTGGACCGTCTCCGCCTCGAGTCTGGAATCGATGGTCAGCACCGTGACCGAGATGATCTCCACCGTCCAGCTGGCCATCGCGGCCATCGCAGCCATCAGCCTGCTGGTCGGGGGGATCGGGGTGATGAACATCATGCTGGTCTCGATCACCGAGCGCACCCGGGAAATCGGCACCCGCAAGGCACTGGGAGCGCCGGGCTGGGCGATCCGGCTGCAGTTCATCACCGAGTCGGTGGTCATCTGTCTGGTCGGTGGGGTCATCGGGATCCTGCTGGGCCTCGCGCTGGGCAGCTGGGGCTCCAATCTGCTGGGCTATGCCGCCCGCCCCTCTCTTCTCGCAATCGCGGTGTCGGTCGGCTTCTCGATGCTGATCGGGATCTTTTTCGGCTACTATCCCGCGAGCAAAGCCGCGAAGCTGGATCCAATCGATGCGCTGCGATACGAATAATCCGCCGCTCTTCGCAGCCTGCTCAACCGCAAAAAAGGACCGGACGCTTTTTCTGAGAAAAGCGTCCGGTCCTTTTGCTTTTATTCCAGATAGGTCGCACAGTACTCGTCCAGCGTGATGCCCAGCTCGTGGATCCGGGTTGCGGTCTCCACTCCGACATACCGGATATGCCATTCCTCGGTCATATAGCCGGTGATCTGCTCGGTGCCGGGGAGATAATGCAGCACAAATCCGTACTCATGCAGGTGCTCCTTTGCCCACTCGTATTCCGCCGTCTGTCCGAATTCGGTATAGGAGAGGGTTCCGTTGCAGATATCCATTGCAAGGCCGGTCTGGTGCTCTGAAAAGCCGGGCCGTGCGCTGTAGGTATCCGCCGTCGCCTGCCCGTCCCGCGCGACATAGTTGTTGTAGAGCTGCTCCTGATAGCTGTAACTGCGGTAACCCGACTGCCCGAGGATGGTGTACCCGTCCGCCGCGGCGCCCGCACAGAGCTGTTCAAATGCGGCCGCCGCCTCTGCGCGCAGATAGAGCGTCTTGCCGCCGTTGCTGTTGGCCGAGGAGATCTGCACAAGATCCGACGGCTCATATCCATTCGGCAGCTGATGATACTTGTTGCAGAGCACCAAAAGATTGTCCGGGTCGGCAATTGTCTCCACCCCGCTGTAAAACGGGGTGTCCAGCCCGATGTTCACATAGCTGACCACCTGCTGTGTTGTAAGATCCGGGTTTTCTGCCGCATAATCCGCATACCGCGCTGCATTTTCCGTGCGATAGCCCGCTGCAGCGGCAAACGGATCATCGACAGCCGGTGTAGAGGACGAGTCCTGCTCCTCCGCGCCGGAGGTCTCCGATGCAGCCTGTGATGTGCCGACGGCTGCGCTCTGGGATTCGGGCAGGCTGCTGCTCTGCTGCTCGCCGCAGCCGGCAAACAGCGCCATCGCCGCGGAGAATAAAATCAGACAAAAAACGCTTTTTTTCATCCATCCCTCTCTCTTTTCTCTGTGAAATTGATATTATATAATGAAATAAAAAATCTTGTTTTATTTTACTCTATCTTTTTGAAAAAAGCGCTTCTTTTTTCTTAATTTTTACTGAGCCGGAGATGTGCCCGCAAATCTGAGATTCCCTGCCCTTTGCCGTCAAAAAGAGAGTTCTCTCATTTTTGTACCGGGTCCTCCGGCGCCTGTCCTGCCTGTGTCTCAGACGGCGCTTGCTGAGCCTGCGGAGGGACACTCTGCACCTTCCGGAACAACGGCTTGCGGTAGGGCGTAAACGCGGCGGATACCTTCGCGGATGTATAGAAAAAAGCAGCCCAGATCAGCGGCCAGATCACTGCGCCAATGTAATACGCCGTAAATCCTTCCAGAAGCAGGAAGAGGAAAACATTTACCAGACGGACCGCATAATTGATCCAAAAACAGACCAAAAATGCGCGTTTGCGCTTCACGATAAAAACCAACTGTCCAATGCACATTGCCAGCTGAACCAAAAAACAGAAGATATCAAAATAAGCAGCCACCACATAGATCGTGCCAGACAACCTGACATACTCCTTCAGCAGCTGAAATGGAGTCGCAAGTGAAGTCAATAGACTCAAAAACAGGGTGATGCCGTACAGCCCAACGACGCCGGGAAGCTCGCTTTTTTTCTTCATGATCTCTCCTCATTTCAAAAAGTAATCTGTTCGAAAAAGTCTTTGGGGACCACTGCTATTTTCCATTATAAAGATCGATCCGTTCTCGCGTCAAGTGACGCTGTCAAGTGCTTTTGGCCGTCGCCTCTGCTTCTTCCCACTTTCAATCTTCTTACTTTTCAATTCACAAGAAAAGCCCGGATACCGATCAGGTATCCGGGCTTCTTTCTGGCTCCCCCTGTTGGGCTCGAACCAACGACCCTGCGGTTAACAGCCGCATGCTCTACCGACTGAGCTAAGGAGGAATATATATAAACTGCCTTGTGGCAGAATATTGCGTGGTGCACCTCCAGGGACTCGAACCCTGGGCCCGCTGATTAAGAGTCAGCTGCTCTACCAACTGAGCTAGAGGTGCATAAACGGCTGCGGCCATTGCCACAGCCTTTGTTTTGGTGACCCCTGCGGGAATCGAACCCACGATTGCGCCGTGAGAGGGCGCCGTCTTAGCCGCTTGACCAAGGGGCCGGACTGAAAAGCGCTTTCGCGCTTTTGCACTGCAGGTTCTCCCGCAGATCCTGAGGGCTTTTACCCTGCTAAAAGAAAAGGGCCGGCACCTACCTATCTTCCCGGGTCGTCTCCAACCAAGTATTTTCGGCACGATCGAGCTTAACTTCTGTGTTCGGGATGGGAACAGGTGTGACCTCGACGTCATCGGCACCGGCCATGCTATGCTTTGCGCGATAGCCTAAGCCTAACATATTTTCTTTTCTTTTGCAAGAGCGTTTTGTATGCGCCCTCAAAACTGAATATCGAAACTTCAAATGCAAGGACCTTTTGTGGTCAAGCCCTCGACCTATTAGTACATGCTAGCTACACGCGTCACCGCGCTTCCACTTCATGCCTATCAACCTTGTAGTCTTCAAGGGGTCTTACCTGATTACTCAGTGGGATATCTTATCTTCAGGCCGGTTTCATGCTTAGATGCTTTCAGC
>CALXIJ010000107.1 GCA_944388335.1 uncultured Pygmaiobacter sp. | reverse complement strand
GGGTTTAAATCCCCGGAGGAGAAAAAATAAAGTCCATTCCCCGCAGCCTTTCGGCGCTGCGGGGTCTTTTTTGCCCTGCGGCTGTCCCCAAAAAGGGGTGGCGGAGCGCTTTTTTCCTCTTTTTGAGGGCATAAGAAATAAGTTTTCCCCATTTTCCACAGAGTTTTCAACACTGGGGGAAAACTCGGGCTTTTCTTTTCAACAATACAACATTTTTCCTGTGGAATACTGCAGGAGCTTTTTCTGGATTTTGTATATTTTGGTTTTTTCTGGAAATTAAAAGGGATATTTTGGAAATCTGTAATACCTTTTGTATACCGCGGGAGAAATCGAAATGTTGAAAACCATGTTGAAAATGTTAAGAACTGCGGTTTTTATTCTCCACTTTTCCACATCCGGCAGGTTTTATCCCGATCCGGGCAAAAACTGTTTGTTGAATTGAGCATTCGGCTTATACAAAAAATATCCGGTTTTCTCCTGTCAAAACTGCATCGCATTTGGCAAAAAATATCCATGTAACAAAACTTTTTCGCTGGGTTTTTAAATGTTTTCCTAAGGTTTTCCACCAAAAAATCCCCATTCCCTCCGGGGAAACCGCCGCAAAGTGGTGGAAATCTGCGGCCCGACGTGGTAAAATAGAGACATTCCGAACAGGCAAAAAATTGTCCGTAATTGCGTAAGGAGGCCATATATTATGAAAATGATCACTGCTATCATCAATAAAGAGGACTCGAATGCGGTTTCTTCCTCCCTTACCAAGGCAGGCTTTTCGGTCACTCGGCTCTCCACCACCGGCGGCTTTTTGATGGCCGGCAACGTCACCCTGCTCATCGGCGTGGAGGACGAAAAGGTCGATGAGGTCATCGGAATCATCTCGGAGCATTCCTGCCAGCGCAAGGAGATTGTCCCCTCCACCGCCTCGTACGGCGTTGGGGTCACCACCGCCTTCCCGCTGGAGGTCACTGTCGGCGGCGCGACCATCTTTGTGACCAATATCGAGCGGTTTGAAAAGGTCTGATGCTGGAACGGCTACATGGCAATGAGGCTTTGCGGGCGGATCTGACGGCGGCACTGCGCGCCGGCAGACTGCCCCATAGCCTGTTGCTCTGCGGCGCAGAGGGACTCGGGCGCAACTACGCCGCCCATCTGATCGCCGCCGATTATCTCTTCCCCGGCGGCGGCGCCGGGGCGCAGGCGGTTCTTGAGGACCGCTGTCCCGAATGTTTGGTGGTCCGCTCAGAAGGCGCGGGGGATCAGATCCGGATCGACCGGATCCGGGCCGTCCGCACTTCGGTGCGGGCCACTGGTCTTTCCGCAGAGGGTCGGGTTGCGCTGATCGAAGACGTCCAGAAGATGCAGGCCCCCGCCGCCAATGCACTGCTCAAGATTCTGGAGGAGCCTCCCGAGGGAGTGCTCTTTCTCCTGACGGTGGACAGCGAAGCTGCCGTCCTGCCGACCATCCGCTCCCGCTGTGCCAGTTATACTCTGATGCCGCTGGCGCAGCAGGAGTGTGTCGAACAGCTGCGCGCCGAGGGCTGCCCTCAGCAGGATGCCGTCTTTCTCTGTCAGGTCTACGGCGGTGCGCTGGGCCGCTGTCTCGCCGCGGTGCGCGCTCCCGAGCGAATGGCTCTGCTGCAGGAGGCAGTGGGCTTTTTCCGCCTTGCCTGTGCGGGCGATCTGTTTGGGATGCTCGCCGCTCTGCTTGTGTATGAGGGAAAGAACAAGCGGGAGGATGCGCTGATCTTTCTTTCGGATCTGGCCGAGCTGTACACCGCCGCGCTGGATGGGCGCAGCATTCCCTCGCTGCCCCTTCTCCCGCAGGCGGCCGCCGCGCAGGCTCTGCCAAAACTGCTTCTCGCGCAGCGCCGTCTGCGCGCTTCGGGCAATCCAAAACTGATCTTCACCCTGCTGGCCACCCAGCTGGCAAAACGATAAATTTTTTGCTGCGGGCGCCGATGAGGAATCCCCGCACGACTGCGTTCCTCACGGCAGCTCTTCTCGCAGCAGGAGCCGCCGGACGCTTTCCGGCCCAAATTTCCTCTTGAATCGCTGTCCAAATTCCGCCGCAGGGCAGCGGCATGACACCCTTTCCGCAGCGGCAGCGGCAGGAACTACCATGGCAAAAGTGATTGGCGTCCGGTTCAAGGCCGGAGGCAAAGCGTACTATTTTGACCCGGGCGAGCTCGCCATCGAGCGGGACGACTATGTGATTGTCGAAACCAGCCGCGGCATTGAGTGCGGCGAGGTGTGTCAGGGGATCCACGAGGTGCCGCCCGACAGCATTGTCAAACCCCTCAAGCTGGTCTCCCGCCTCGCAGACGATGCGGATATCCGCCGGATGCGCCAGAACCGGGAGGACGAGGCAAAAGCGTTTGAGATCTGCGAGGAGCGGATTGCCAAACACCAGCTCGAGATGAAGCTGGTCGATGCGGAGTACACCTTTGACCGCAGCAAGATCCTGTTCTATTTCACCGCCGACGGGCGGATTGATTTTCGCGAGCTGGTCAAGGATCTCGCCGGCGTCTTTCGCACCCGGATCGAGCTGCGCCAGATCGGGGTGCGGGATGAGAGCAAGATGCTCGGCGGCCTTGGCATCTGCGGACAGCCGTTCTGCTGCAGCCGCTTCTTGACCGATTTTCAGCCGGTCTCGATCAAGATGGCAAAGGAGCAGGGGCTCTCCCTCAATCCGACCAAGATCAGCGGCGCCTGCGGCCGTCTGATGTGCTGCCTTGCGTATGAGCAGCCCGCCTATGAATACCTCTCCGGCATCACCCCCGGGGTGACCAGTTATGTCAAGACCCCGGATGGGGACGGGACCGTCTGTGAAGTCAACCTGATTTCCGGGCAGATCAAGGTCCGGCTGGACAGTGCGCCGGAGATGCCGAAAACCTATCATCGAGATCAGATTATCATCCTGCGCGCGGCGACCAAAAAGGCCGGCAAGCGCAAGCCGCAGTCGGCGGCAAGGCAGGCCGCTGCCGCCCGAGCCAAACAGGAGCACGCCGCGCAAAAGCCCGCCGCTCCCAAAAATGCTCCTTCCAAAAACGCCGAGCCAAAGAACCCGCCGCAAGCGGTATCTGCGCCCTCTGTCGCCGACCCCTCGGCGGAAAACCAAGCTCCCGGCGGGGAGAATGCCGCGAAAACCGGCAGCCATCGCCGCCGGCGGGGCAAGCGGGGCGGCGGCAAGAAACAGGACTCCGCTTCGGCTTCGGCAAACGTTGAATCAAACACCCCTTGACCCTTTTGACCTTTTTTAAAAATCACCGCAGAGAGAGGATTCTCCGCGGTGATTTTTTTATTTCTTTCTCTTTTTTCAATACGGAAAAACCGTCCAAAATTCTTCTTGATTATTTTGCGATTTATGATAGAATAGGGGTAAATGGAGGTGTTAAACATGGCCTATAAGATCAGTGATTCCTGCATCAGCTGCGGTACCTGCGCTGGTGAGTGCCCCGTTGGCGCGATCTCTCAGGGAGACAGCCAGTACGAGATCGACGCTGGCGCCTGCATCAGCTGCGGCACCTGCGCTGGCGTTTGCCCCGTTGGCGCGATCGCCGAGGAGTAATTCTCAAAATCTCAAAAAAAAGTCAGGGCGGGCGGTTTGCTCGCCCTGACTTTTCCTTTATCTCCCTTTTATACAAGGAATCCAGAGGAGGCAAAATGGAGCAGGGTTGCAGCGAACAGCGGCTGGCGGGCGGGACCCCGGTCTATATCAATGAGGTCCATCGCTTTGGTACCGATGCGATGCTGCTCTCTGACTTTTGCAATATTCATCGGCTCTGGACCGCCTGCGATCTGGGCAGCGGGTGCGGGATTATCCCGCTGCGGTGGCATGATATGGGACACCGCGGTCCCTGCTGGGCAATCGAGCTGGATGAGGCGGGCACCGCGCTGCTGCGCCGGGCCGCCGCGCAGGCGGGGGCCACACAGATCCACCCGCTGACCGCCGACCTTCGCCGGCTGCCCGACGGCCTGCCCTATGGCCGGTTTGACCTTGTCAGCTGCAATCCTCCCTATTTTACCGGGGGAAAGGTCTCTAAAAACCCCGCCCGGGGCGCCGCGCGCCATGAGCTGCACTGCACCGTCCTTGACGTCTGCCGCACCGCGGCATCCCTGCTGCGGGACGGCGGGCGGCTGTGCCTGTGCAACCAGCCTCGACGGCTGGCCGACTGCATCGCCGGGATGCGGGAGTCGGGGATTGAACCCAAGCGGCTGCGGTTTGTCCGCCAGCATCAGGACAGCCTTCCCTGGCTCTTTTTGCTGGATGGCCGGCGCGCCGGCAGGCCCGGTCTCTCTTTGCTGCCGGATCTTGTTATCGAGGCGCCAGGAGGCGGATTTTCCGCAGAGTTGCTTGACATTTATCACAGAGGAGCCCCGCCCGCCGCAGACAGCAGCAGCCGAGGGGACGCCCGAAGAGGAGGAGACAGAGATTGAGCGAACAGCAAACCGGATGCGGCACCCTTTATGTGGTGGCCACCCCGATCGGCAATCTGGGGGACCTGACCCCACGGGCGGCTGAGACCTTTGCCAAGGTGGATTTTGTCGCGGCCGAAGATACCCGGGTAACCCTGCGGCTGCTCAATCATCTGGGGCTCAAAAAGCCGATGGTCAGTTACTATGAACACAATCTGCGCCAGCGAGGGCAGATCATCCTCGACCGGATCCGGGCAGGGGAGAGCTGTGCGCTCTGCAGCGATGCGGGAATGCCGGCGGTCAGCGATCCCGGCGAGCTGCTGGTAACCGATGCCTTGGCAGAGGGGATTCCGGTTGTCCCGGTTCCCGCCGCGAGCGCCGCCGTAACCGCGCTCGCCGTCTCGGGGCAGTCGACCGGCCGGTTCTGTTTTGAGGGATTTCTGCCGATGAATCATCGTCAGCGCCGGGAGCGGCTGGCGGAGACCTGCACCGAGCGGCGGACCCTGATCTTTTACGAGGCGCCCCACAAGCTGACCTCCACCCTCGCCGATCTGCTGGCGGCATTTGGGGACCGCAGCGTCACCATCTGCCGGGAACTGACCAAACTGCATGAGCAGATCTGGAAAACCACCCTCTCGCAGGCACTGGATTTTTACACCCAAAACACCCCAAAGGGAGAATTTGTTCTGGTCGTCGCCGGCGCGCCGGATCCCCAGCCCGATGAGGAGTGGACGCTGGAGGGTGCGGTGGCTCTCGCCCAGCAGAAAATACAGGAGGGCGCTTCCGCCTCCGCCGCCTGCCGAGAAGCCGCGTCGGCGAGCGGATTTGCCAAGAGCGAGATTTATCGGATGCTTTTGTCGAAAAAGGAGGAATGAGCGTTGTCCAAACGAACCGAGATCCTCATTGTGTCCGATTCTCACGGCAACTGTGATGGTCTTTGCACCGTGCTGGCCGCTCATCCAAAAGCGGATCTTCTGCTTTTTTTGGGGGATGGGCTGACAGACCTCGTCTCAGCACAGCAGCGCGCTGCCTGCCCGATGACCTATGAGGTGCGGGGCAACTGCGATTATGACAAAAGTGTTCCGGCTGACCGTCTGATTACCTTGGGCGGGCTGTTGATCTTTATGACCCACGGCGACGGGTATCAGGTCAAGCTGACCACCGGACCGCTGCGCCGCGCCGCCGCACAGCGCGGGGCGGATCTCGTGTTATTTGGACACACCCACAGCCCCTACTACGCCTATACCGATGGAATCTACCTCTTTAACCCCGGCTCGATCAGCAGTCCCCGTGTGGGACGCCCCACCTACGGCCTGCTCGTCATCGAGGACGGACAGCCTGACTTTCAGCATCGGGAGGTGCCCAGATGAATCCGCTCTATCTCTCCTCGGTGGACTCCACCAACAACTGGCTCCACCGGGAACTTGGCCGCCTGTCGGACGGCGACGCCGTTTACACCGACAACCAGACCGCAGGTAAGGGGCGCAAGGGCCATGTCTGGGAAAATCAGCCCGGCTGTGCGCTGTATTACAGCGTCCTGATCCGCCGTCCGCTGGCGGACCCCTCCACTCTGCCGCTGCTCTCCTCGCTGGCCGCCGCCGACGCAGTGCGAGAACTCTGCGGCGCTGCCGCCGAGATCAAATGGCCCAATGACCTGCTTCTCTCGGGCAAAAAGATCTGCGGCATCCTCTGTGAGAGCCTGCTCGAGGGGGAAAAGGCGGATTACATCTCCGGCATCGGCATCAACCTGCGGCAGGACCGCGCTTTCTTTGAGGGCAAGGGGTTGCCTCACGGCGGATCCCTCTTTTCGGTCACCGGAAAAGCCTGCACGCTGGAGCAGGCCGCGCAGGCTCTTCACCGCGCGATGGCGCGCCGCCTTGCGGTCTTTGCAGAGGGAGGCTTTCCCGCCATTGCCGCCGAATATCGCGCCGCCTGCGTCAACATCGGCAGGGAGGTCTATACCGATACGGTGCGGGGAACTGCGGTCGATGTGGATGATGCCGGGCGTCTGGTGATCCGCACTGAGTCGGGGGAGACCGCCGTCTTCACCGGTGAGGTAACGGTACACGGCATTTATTGAAAATCTTTTTCTGCTTTGTGATCCTTTTCCCATCATTTGAAAAACAGCGAGAGGGAGAGCAGCTGGCCCATTGCGGACCGCCTGCTCTCCCTCTTTTGCGTTACCCCTGCGGCTGCTCTGGTTCCCCGACGCTCTGCAGAATTTCCTCCACTGTGGTGTGGTAAAGCTTTGCCAGTGCGATCAGATTCGAGGTGCTGGGGTCGCTGACTCCGCTCTCCCATTTGGAGACCGCCTGCCGGCTGACCCCCACCGTCTGGGCGACAAATTCCTGCGTCATCTTGTTCTGAATCCGAAGTTCGCGCAGCGCCTCTCCCAAACTCTGCTTGAGCCGGGTCTTTTCCTCCCGCACCTCCTTCGAGCTGATGTAGACCCTCAGCGCCCGGATCACGAGAAAGATCAGATACGCGAAGAGCACCAGCATCCCCAGAGAAAGCGCTCCCCAGGTTACGGTCACCACAGACACTCCAATCATTCCAATATCCATTTTTCTGCCTCCTTTCGTCTTCTATCTTACCGTCAACAGGCCGGTTTCCTCCACCAACTATCCCGCAACTTTCGGTTGCAGCCCCTCTTTTTGGACCCCTGCTGACCCCGAGAACAAAAAAAGGGCAGGCTTTGCCTGTCCTTTTTATTTTTTGCCCTTCGGTTTAGATCCGGGCGATGACCCCGGCCGTCACCGTGCTGGCGGTGCGGCAGTATTCCGTGATATCAAACTGCTGCACGACCAGTTTCTCTCTGGCCGCCTCGTCGCAGTTGTCGCTCATCGTCCGCAGAATGACAAAGGGGATGTCGTTCTTTGCTGCGACCTGCGCCACCGCCGCCCCCTCCATCTCAACACAGGCGGGATGGCACGCCGCCTCGATCCGGCGCTTGGTCTCGCTGTCCCCGATAAAGAGATCCCCGGTCGCGATCCGGCCGACGAGATGCCGCACCCCGTTCTCCTCGCAGGACTCCTGCGCCGCCTTGATCATCCCTGCATCCGCGGGGTAGGCGGAGAGGAACGGATAGCTCTGGGCGATCATCGGCAGTTCCGCGTCGTGATAGACCGCCTCGCTGCTGATGACCATATCTCCGACCCCGATCTTGGTGCTCATATTGCCCGCGATGCCGGAGAAGATCAGCGCCTTTGCCCCAAAGACGGTAATCAGCAGCTGTGCGGCAACCGCGGCGTTGACCTTGCCCATCCCGGCGCAGCAGAGGGTAACCCTCTTTTTTCCTATCTCGCCGCTGACGAACTCCACCCCGGCAATCCGGCGCTGCTCGACCCACTCCAGCCGCTCAGTGAGCAGCTCGACCTCCTTTGGCATCGCGCCCAAAACCCCGATATTCTCGATCATAGTTTCCACTCCTCCGCAAAGATTCGGTTGAAAAAAGGCCGCAGCAGCCGCTGCGGCCCCGTCCTTTTTTATACGTTGAACAAGAATTCGATGATGTCGCCGTCCTGCACCACATACTCCTTGCCCTCGGTGCGCTGCTGGCCCTTCGCCTTCACCGTGGCCATGTTGTAGCCGCAGGCCTCAAAATCCGAATAGCTGACCACGCTGGCCCGGATAAAGCCCCGCTCAAAGTCCGAGTGAATCTTACCCGCCGCCTGCGGCGCCTTGGTCCCGCGGCGGATGGTCCATGCGCGGCACTCCTTCTTGCCGTCGGTCAAAAAGCTGATGAGCCCCAACAGCCGGTAGCTGGCCCGGATCAGATTGTCAAGGCCGGTCGCCTCGATCCCCATCTCAGCCAAAAATGCCTTCTTCTCCTCCGGGGTGTAATCGGCGATATCCTCCTCGGTCTTGGCGCAGATGGGGATGCACTCGGCGCCCTCGGCGGCTGCGCGCTCCTTGACCGCCTGATAGTGCAGATTCTTCTCCATCCCGTCCATCAGGTCATCTTCGCTCATGTTGGCGGCATAGATGACCGGCTTTGCGGTCAGCAGCCCCATCTCCTTGAGCAGGAGCGCCTGCTCCTCGTCCTCCTCGTCAAAGGCAAAGCTGCGCGCATTTTTTCCCTCACCGAGATGCGCCTCCAGCCCGCTGAGCCACTCCGCCAGCGCGGCCGCCTTCTTGTCCCCGGTCTTGCCGGCCTTGGCCAGCTTCGCCTCGCGGTTGCTCACAACCTCGAGGTCGCTGAGGATCAACTCGGTGTCAATGGTCTCGATGTCCCGAATCGGATCGACCCCGCCCTCGACATGGACGACATCGGTGCCGTCAAAGCAGCGCACCACATGGACAATCGCATCGCATTCCCGGATATTGCCCAAGAATTTGTTGCCGAGCCCCTCGCCCTTGGACGCGCCCTTGACCAGACCGGCAATGTCGACAAACTCGACAACCGCCGGCGTCTTTTTGTTGGTGTCCCAGATCTCGGCCAGCTTGTCCAGCCGGGGATCCGGCACCGCCACCACCCCGACATTCGGCTCGATGGTGCAGAATGGATAGTTTGCCGACTGCGCCCCCGCGTTGGTGATTGCATTGAAAAGGGTGCTCTTGCCCACGTTGGGCAGACCCACGATTCCTAATTTCATCTCGGGCTACATCTCCTTAAAAAAATGCTGTATTTACAAGGTTTTTCGCGCTTTGGCGTTTTGGTGGCTACGCCATTTTTACGCCATTTACGCATGGACTTGTATTAGGTTATATCAACATACGCTGCTGAGCTAAAATTGCTTGACCGCCTGATCCAGCGTTTCATCGGTTACGTGGACATACCGATCCATTGTGGTTTTAATGCTGGCGTGTCCCAGCAGCTTTTGCAGCACTTTCGGCTGCATTCCGCT
>CALXIJ010000106.1 GCA_944388335.1 uncultured Pygmaiobacter sp. | reverse complement strand
CGGCTGGATAACCCGGTCATCCCGGCCAGCGGGACCTTTGGATACGGGGCGGAGTTTGCAGAGCTGTACGATCTGGACATCCTCGGCTCCTTCTCCTTCAAGGGGACAACCCGCCAGCCGCGGTTTGGCAATCCCACGCCGCGGATTGCCGAGTGCGACGGCGGAATGCTCAACGCGGTCGGTCTGCAGAATCCCGGCATCGAGGCGGTCATCGCCGAGGAACTGCCCCGGATCCGGCAGTATTTCCATAAGCCGGTGATCGCGAATATCGGCGGTTTTTCGATCGAGGAGTTCAGGGACTGCTGTGCGCGGATCGACGCGGAGGAACAGGTGGGGCTGATCGAGGTCAACATCTCCTGCCCCAACCTGCACGAGGGCGGGCTCAACTTCTCCGCGACCCCGGAAGGTGCTGCGGCGGTGACCCGGGCGGTGCGTCAGGTTACCAAGAAACCCATCTACATGAAGCTCTCCCCCAATGTCACCGACATCGTCGAGATCGCCCGCGCCTGCGAGCAGGAGGGGGCGGATGGCATCGCGCTGATCAACACCCTGCTCGGGATGCGGATTGACATCCGCCGCCGCCGTCCGATCCTCGCCAACGTCACCGGTGGGGTGTCCGGGCCGGCGATCTTCCCGGTCGCACTGCGGATGGTCTGGCAGGTCTCACAGGCGGTCGGCATCCCGGTGATCGGGATCGGCGGGGTGGACAGCGCCGAAAAGGTGATCGAGATGATGCAGGCCGGCGCTTGTGCGGTGGAGGTCGGCGCGGCAAATCTCGTTGACCCCTATATCTGCCCCAAGATCATCCGGGCGCTGCCGGGCATCCTTGCGGGGATGAATGTGGAACGCATCAGCGACCTGATCGGTGCTGCGTGGAAAAAACAGCCGTAATTTTTTAAAAATCGTTCCAAATGAAAAACAAATTGTAATTTTATAAAAAATAATACGAATAGGAGAATAAAACCATGAACAGAGAGGTCATCATCGCCTGCGATTTTTCCAGTGCCGCCGAGCTCTATGCATTTTTGGACCGGTTTGGGGAGGAGCGCCCCTTTGTCAAGATCGGGATGGAGCTGTTCTACGCCGAGGGACCGGCCATCGTGCGGGAGATCAAGCGCAGAGGACACAAGATCTTTCTGGATCTCAAGCTGCACGACATCCCCAACACCGTCAAGCGGGCGATGGCGATCCTCTCGGGCCTGAACGTCGACATCATCAACCTGCACGCCGCCGGCACGATCGAGATGATGCGGGCCGCGCTGGAGGGGCTGACCCGTCCGGATGGCAGCCGGCCGCTGCTGATTGCGGTTACCCAGCTGACCTCCACCAGTGAACAGCGGATGCGGGAGGAGCTGCTGATCGACCACCCGATCAACGAGGTGATTGTCCACTACGCAGAGAATGCCAAGGCCGCCGGTCTGGACGGTGTTGTCTGCTCTCCGCTGGAAGCGGGAATGGTCAAGGAGGCTTGCGGGAAAGACTTTTTGACGGTCACCCCCGGTGTGCGGTTTGCCGGCGGCAGCGCGGGGGATCAGGTGCGGATCACCACCCCGGCACGGGCGCGGGAACTGGGATCGGATTATATTGTGGTCGGCAGGCCGATCACCGCGGCAAAGGATCCGCTGGCAGCGTACCGGCGCTGTGTCGAGGAATTTGGCGGCTGAGACGAGGGAAAGCTTTCAAATTGCTTTGAAAAGTCTGTGTTTATCCGAAATAAAAGAGTGGAACAATCCGCATTTGCCGATGTGGTAGAACGCAAAAGGCAGCGGATCTCAAGGAAAGGGAGAGAAAAGATCATGCAGAATCGTGAAAAAGAGATCGCAAAGGCACTGCTCTCGATCGGGGCAGTCTTTCTCCGGCCGGATGAGCCGTTTATCTGGGCCTCCGGCATCAAGAGCCCGATCTATTGCGACAACCGGCTGACCCTGTCCGCGCCGAAGGTCCGCAAAGAGGTGGAAAATGGGCTCGCCGCCTTGATCCGGGAATATCATCCTGATGCGGAGGTCTTGATGGGGACTGCGACCGCCGGGATTGCCCATGCCGCCCTCACCGCAGAGCTGCTGGGTCTGCCGATGGGATATGTCCGCAGCGGCAGCAAGGATCACGGCCGCAAAAATCAGATCGAGGGCCGGCTGGATGCGGGGCAGAAGGTCGTGGTGGTCGAGGACCTGATCTCGACCGGCGGCAGCGTGCTCGAGGTGGTCGATGTACTGCGGGAAGCGGGCGCCGAGGTTCTGGGCATCGTCTCAATCTTTACCTATGGGATGAAAAAGGGCCTTGAGCGGATGGCCGCCGCCGGGGTGGAAAACCACTCGCTTTCCAATCTCGACGCGCTGGTGCAGGTCGCGGCAGAGGAGGGATATATCCGCCCGGAGGACTGCGCAAAACTGCTGGCATTTCGGGACAATCCGTCGGATGAGCGCTGGATGCAGAGATAAAGCGGCAGCTGCTTTGCAAAAGAGCGATTTCGCTTGACAAGGGCTTTTTCTTCTGTGAAAATGGTCGATGATATTGATAAATGGCGGCACTTGCCATGGAGATGAGGGAGGGAAAAAAGATGGATGCCAAAAAAATTCGCATTGCGGCAGAGCAAGAGCGGGCTTATATGGTGGCACTGCGGCGGGAACTGCATCGCCATCCGGAGGTTTCGGGCGAGGAGCGCTGGACCAGTGCCCGGATTGCGGCAGAGCTTGAGAAGATCGGGATTCCGTATGTGGTGGACGAGCGGCGGAACGTGATCGGAAGGATCGAGACGGGACGTCCCGGGGGCAGGCTGGCGCTGCGGGCGGATTTCGACGCGCTTGCAGTGACCGAAGCCACCGGTTTGCCCTATGCCTCGGAGAATCCCGGCGTGATGCACGCCTGCGGCCATGACGGCCATGTCGCGGGACTGATGGGGGCAGCGCGGCTGCTCTGGCAGATGCGGGATTGTCTGAACGGGACCGTCTATCTCTGCTTTCAGATGGGAGAAGAGATGGGATGGGGCGCCGCAGAGGTGATCCGGTATCTCAAACAGCAGGGCGGGGTGGACTTTGCTGCGGGGATCCATCTGATGCCGGAATGGAAACCCGGTGAATTCGTCTGTATGGAGGGCCCCTTTATGGCGGGCGTTTTGGGCTGGGACATCAATGTCACAGGCCGGGGCGGACACGGAAGCGCGCCGTGGAACACGGTGGATCCCATCCGCCCGGCGGCAGAGATCCTGCTGCGTCTGGGTGCGGTGCAGGGAACTCGGAGATCGGCATTTGAGCAATTTGTGGTCAGCCCCTGCCGGTTTGTGGCCGGAACGGCGCGGAATGTAATTCCCGATACCGCACAGATCAGCGGCACAAACCGATTTTATTCGGCGGACCAACAGAGAGAATTGGCTGCACTGATCGAGCAAACCGCGCAGAATGTAGCAGCTTCCTATGGGGCAAAAGCGGAATTGGTACAGGATCCCGCGACGATGCCGGTCATCAACGACCCGAAGGCGGCAAAAGTCGCCGCAAGGGTGGTGCAAGAGATTGGCGGACAGGTTTGCCGGATGAATCCATCGCTGGCATCAGATGATATGGGGGATTACCTTCAGGAGTTCTGCGGGGTCTATGTCTTTGCAGGGAGCGGCCCTTGGGAGGGGGAGCAAAGACCAATTCATAACGCCTGTTATTCCATCAATGAGGATGCTCTCCCTTGGAGCGCAGCGTATTTTACCGCGCTGGCCTTTGCGGTTTGCGGCGAGGTGAAATAAGCAGAGTTTCCCCTGCGAATAAAAAAGAGCCTTATCCCCTGCGGGATAAGGCTCTTTTTGTCTCTTTGCGTTTTGCTCAGATCGCAGTCACGTTGACAGCGCGCATCTTGCTGCTGTTCTTCGGATCGGGCTCGACGTCGAAGGTGACCTTCTGGCCCTCGGCCAGAGTCTTGAAGCCCTCGGCAACGATAGCGGAGAAGTGAACAAAGACGTCGCCGCTGCCGTCATCGTCAGAGATAAAGCCAAAGCCCTTCTGCTCGTTGAACCATTTCACAGTACCGGTGTGCATAGTAGTGCCTCCAAAAAAATTATTTCGCTTCTGTCGTACAAAAAAAAACCGCCTACAGCGTAAATCATCAGTATCGACCTACGCGGTATGCGGAGTCATTGGTACCGTCAGAATACATTGTTAGTATAGCACACGCCCGTCAAAAGTACAACTGTCGGCAAAGAAATTTTTCAGTGCAAATATGCAGATAATTTTACAAGGTGTTGGCGGTTTTTTACAAAAAAGTGCGATAAGATGGGAAAAAAGGAGGAAAAAACTATGCTCCCCTGTCAGAAGAATTGTCCGCATTTTTTTGAGGGCTGTCACAAGGCTTGCGGTGAGTGGAAAATTTTTCAGCGCCGTCAGGCAGATCTCCGCCGTCAGATCCATGAGGCGCGCAAAAAGCAGAAGGAATTGTATGCGGTTGACAATATGCTGATCCGGCGGGAGAGCGCCCGCCTTTGGCGCTGATTTTTCCCGCTGCCCGCAGCCGTTGCCGAACACAAAGACAGGATGAAACGAAGATCGCAGAGAGTAAAATGGCAAGAATCGTCATTGCGCTCCTCTCCTTTCTTTTTTTAAAATTGCATTCATACGCCAAAAGAGCCGGCGGGCGGGATCGATGGGATCCCGCCCGCCGGCTCAAAGCAAAGGATGGCGGTTCTGCCGCCGAGCACACAGGAGGCGGGATGGCCTGCCCGCCCCAAAAGGGAGGTGTGGCTGCCAAGAGGCGGCAGCCTTCCCCGTTCATGGCGGGAACGAGGAATTATTTCACTTAGTTAGTGATAACTAACTAAGTGAAATATACCATTTTCTGCTCAGGATGTCAAGCGAGATCTGAAAATTTTGTCCGTAAATATCTGTAGAGGGGAAAAAGTGGAAAAAATTGAAGGAAAAAAGGGGAGAAGGGCGTTCTATAAAAGAACGCCCTTTTTACAGTGCTGCTGGGAAAATGTGCCTTTCACCTTTATAAGAGGACGGCAGTATGATGAGACAGAGGTTTATGGTATAATAATACAAGAAATGGTACGGAGGTGCCCGGAGTGGAACTGGAACGGATGCGCGCGTTTTTGATTAAATTTTGTTTTTATGCCGTGCTGGCGGTGCTCTGCTACTGCCTGCTGAAATTTGTGGTGCCGTTTTTTTCCCCGTTTGTCGCCGCATTTTTGATCGCATTCATTCTCAAGACACCGACAGACCGGCTGTCCAAGGCAATGAAGGTTCCCCGCACGCCGGTTGCCGTGGTGCTTTTGATTTTATTCT
>CALXIJ010000105.1 GCA_944388335.1 uncultured Pygmaiobacter sp. | reverse complement strand
GAGGACAACACCCTGATGTCCCGCTCCCTCATCTCCCAGATTGCCCAGATCCAGCTGTTCTCCCGGGCGGACCGGCTGGAGGAGGGGACCTCCGACCAGGAGGCGCTGGCGGCGGGGGCGGCGGCGGTGATCGCCGAGCGGCCGATCCCGGGTCTCGCGGATGGGCGGGTCTATCAGGTGGCAAACACCCGGGACGCACTGATCGCGATGGCGGGCAACTACCGCGCGGCGTTTGAGCCGGTGCTGGTGGGGATCACCGGCAGCGTGGGCAAGACGACCACCAAGGAATTCTGCGCCGCGGTCTTCTCGGCCTTCGGGCCGACCCTCAAGACCGAGGGCAACCAGAACAACGAGATCGGGATGCCGGCCACCCTCTTCCGGCTCACCCCGCAGGTGCGGTATGCGGTGGTGGAGATGGGGATGGATCACAAGGGGGACCTCCACAAGCTGACCGGCGCCGCGCGCCCCTGCGCGGCGGTCATCACCCGGATCGGGGTCTCCCACATCGAGAATCTGGGCAGTCAGGAGAACATCCTCGCGGCCAAAATGGAGATCTGCGACGGGCTGCCGGACGACGGGCTGCTGGTGGTAAACGGGGATGATCCCCGCCTCGCGGCGGTGCAGCCGCCGCGGCGGATCCAAAAGGTGCAGTTCGGAATTGAGTCCGCCGCCGCACAGGTCGTCGCCTGCGGGATTGAGAGCAGCACCGAGGGAGAGCGGTTCACCATCCGGGATGCTGAGTTCGGCGAGATTGCGGCGGCGATCCCGGCGGTGGGGCGGCACAATATCTACAATGCGCTGGCGGCTTACACCCTCGCGACCCGGCTCGGGCTGGATCCCCACCGTGCGGCGGCGGCGCTGGCAGATTACCGGACGACCGGGATGCGCCAGAAGCTCAGCGAGTTCGGCGGGGTTCGGATCATTGAGGACTGCTACAACGCGAACCCCGATTCGATGCGGGCGGCGCTGGAGGCGCTTTCCACCCTCGGCCGGAGCGGACGGCGGGTGGCGGTGCTGGGGGATATGCTGGAGCTGGGCGCGATCTCGGACGCGGCACATCGGGAGGTGGGCCGCTGGGCGGCAGAGGTGGCCGACTGCCTGATCACCTATGGCGCCGGCGGCGCGCTGATCGCCGAGGGCGCCAAGGAGGCCGGCGCCAAAGAGGTCTGGCACTGCGCCACCAAGCGGGAAGCGGCCGAACGGCTGCGGGCATACTGCCGCAGCGGGGACACGGTGCTCTTCAAGGCCAGCCGCGGCATGGCGTTTGAGGAGATCCTGCAGGAGTACCGCGGCGAGCAGGCCTGAGCGGCCGGCTGCCGGAGCGGAAGATGAAAAGTGAGCCGGCGCAGCCGGTGAGGAGGAAGGAAAGAAAAATATGGCGAGAATGGTTTTGATGATTGCGGCGCTGCTCTCTCTGAGCATCACCGCGCTGTCCGGCTTTTTTGTGCTGCCCTGGCTTAAAAAACTGCACTACGGGCAGACTATCAAGGAGGTCGGCCCCACATGGCACAACAAGAAGCAGGGCACCCCGATGATGGGGGGGCTGATGTTCATTCTCGGCAGCATCGCCGCGATTATCATCGCCTTTTCCACGCTGGCAATCGCGGAGCCGGATGCGCTGGGCGGGATGCAGACCCAGCAGAATGTCGTCCTCTTCCTCTCGGTTCTGGCGACGCTGGGCTTTTCCTCGGTCGGGTTCGTGGACGATTATCTCAAGGTGGTCCACAAACAGAACCTCGGTCTGACCGCCCGCTATAAAATTCTGATGCAGGTGGTGGTCACCACCGCGTATCTCGTGGCGATGCAGCTCAACGGAACCCTCTCCACCACCCTCAGCCTGCCCGTTTTCGGCCGGGTGGATCTGGGGATCCTGTTCTATCCGCTGGCCTTTGTGGCGATTATCGGCTTTGTCAACGCGGTCAACCTGACCGACGGGCTCGACGGGCTGTGTTCCAGCGTCACCTTTGTCGCGATGCTGGGCTATATGACGGCGGCCACCCTGACCGGCTACTATCTGATGGGAATCTTCGGCGCGGCGATGGCGGGCGGCTGCGCGGGCTTTTTGTTCTGGAACTTCTACCCCGCCAAGGTCTTTATGGGGGATACCGGAAGCATGTTCCTCGGCGGCGCGGTGGTGACTATCTCGTTCGGCATGGGACACCCCGAACTGCTCTTTTTGATGGGAATTATCTATCTGATCGAGGCCGGTTCGGTGATGCTGCAGGTGAGTTATTTCAAGATCACCCACGGCAAGCGAATCTTTAAGATGTCCCCGATCCACCACCATTTTGAGATGTGCGGCTGGAGCGAGGTCAAGATTGACGGGGTGTTTTCCTTCATCACCCTGATCGGGGTGGTGCTCGGGTTTGTCCACCTCTATCTCAACGGCTGACCGCACTGCGGCACCGTGGCAAAGGAGAAGATAAGCGTTGTTGAGACGGACAAAAAAACAGAAGAATCCTGCACCCAACACAACTGCGGCGGCAAAGGCGCGCTCGGCGATGGATGCCCCATTCCTGATTATCGTGCTCACGCTGGTCGTCTTTGGATTGATCATGCTGTTTTCTGCCTCCTATGCGACGGCGCTTTACCGGTTTGGGGACAGCTTTTACTTTATCAAGGATCAGGTGATGTTCGCGGCCGTCGGGGTGACGGCGATGCTGATTGCCTCCCGGGTGGATTACCACATCTTCCACCGGCTGGCCTGGCTCCTGATGCTGGTCACGCTGGTGATGCTGGTGATCGTCCTCTTCATGCCGGACTACAACGGCGCCCATCGCTGGATCACCATCAAGGGACTTGGCACGCTGCAGCCCAGCGAGATCGCAAAGTTCGCCGTCATCGTCCTGTTTGCCCATATCATCTCGATCAACTACGCCAAGATGAAGAGCTTTTCCTACGGCGTTGTGCCCTTCATGATTATCCTGCTGCCGGTTATTGTGCTGATGCTGCTCGAGCCGCATCTTTCGGGCACAATCCTGATCGTCTCGATCGGCGCGATCATGATGTTCATCGGCGGGACCGGCCTGAAGTGGTTCGGCCTCGGCGGCGGGCTGATGGCCGGTGGCCTGACCGCTGCGCTGATCGCCTTCCCGGATCTGGTTCCCTACGCGATGACCCGCATCAAGATGTGGCAGAACCCCTATCTCGATGTGCAGGGCAAGGGGCACCAGACCATCCAGAGCCTGCTGGCCATCGGCAGCGGCGGGGTGATGGGGCTGGGGCTGGGCAACTCCCGCCAGAAGCATCTGTATGTCCCCGAGCCGCAGAACGACTTTATCTTCAGCATCATCTGCGAGGAGCTGGGCTTCATCGGCGCGATGGTGGTGATCCTGCTCTTCGTGCTGCTGCTGGTGCGCGGGGCGGTGATCGCGATCAATGCCAAGGACAAATTCGGCGCGATGCTGGTGGTCGGCATCATCGCACAGGTCACGGTGCAGGCGGTGCTCAACATCGCCGTTGTCACCAACACCATCCCCAACACCGGCATCAGCCTGCCGTTCTTCAGCTATGGCGGCACCTCGCTGCTGATGCTGCTGGGTGAGATGGGGATCGTACTTTCGGTCAGCAGGCAGGGCAGACTGCCAAAGACATAGAAAGGGCCGCGGCTTTGCGGCCAATCGAGGGGTTTTTCGAGACAGAGTAAAAAGGAGCGGATTTGGATGAAAGTGCTCATCGCGGCGGGCGGGACCGCCGGCCACATCAACCCGGCGCTGGCGATCGCCGCATATCTCAAGGAGCGGCGCCCGGATACCGAGATCGCCTTTGCGGGCAGACGGGAGGGAATGGAATTCGGTCTGGTGCGCAAGCAGGGCTATCCCTTTTATCACATCGAGGTGCAGGGGATCCAGCGCAGCCTGACCCCACACAATATCCTGCGCAACATCAAGGCGCTGTGGTATCTCTCCTCCTCGGGGCGCAAGAGCCGGCGGATCCTGCGGGATTTCGGGCCGGATCTGGTCATCGGCACCGGCGGCTATGTCAGCGGGCCGGTGGTACTTAGCGCGGCAAAGATGGGCATCCGCACCGCGATTCACGAGCAGAACGCCTTTCCCGGGGTGACCAACAAGATCCTCGCAAAGCAGGTGGATCTGGTCTTTGCGGCGATGCCGGACGCGGTGGAAAAGCTGGCGGTGCCGCACAAGACGATTGTCACCGGCAACCCCGTCCGGCCCGAGATCCTGCGCGCGGACCGGGAGAAGGCGAGAGCCAAATTAGGCATCCGCCCGGACCAGCTCTGCCTGCTCTCCTTCGGGGGAAGTCTTGGGGCGCGGACCATCAATCAGGTCATCGCCCAGCTGGCCGAGTGGCAGATCAAGAACGGCAAGGACTTCTTCCAGATCCATGCGACCGGCAGCTATGGGGTGGAGCTCTTCCACAAGCTCTGCGAGGAGAAGGGGATCCTCGGCGATCCGCATCTGATGGTCAGAGAATACATCGACGACATGGCCGGCTGCCTCGCCGCGGCGGATCTGGTCATCAGCCGCAGCGGCGCGATCACCATCAGCGAGCTCGCCGCCGCGGGAAGGGCATCGATCCTGATCCCCTCCCCCAATGTGGCGGAGAACCACCAGTATTACAATGCACTGGAGCTCTCCCGCCCGGGCGCGGCGATCCTGATCGAGGAGAAGGACCTCACAGGGGATAAGCTGATCCGGACGGTGGACGAGTTGACCCAAAATCCCGACACCCTCAAACAGATGGGCGTGGCAGCTTTCGGCTGCGCGCATCTCAACAGTCTGGAGAAGATCTACGCCCATCTCGAGAAGCTGATGCAGAAGGAGCCGCAACGGCCCTAAAAGACGCCTTTTCCTCCGCCGGGAGGCGGAAAACGGCACACTTTTCCCGCTTTTTTGCACAGGGGAAAAACCGCCCGCATAGAATGGCCCAGTACAAGGCGGATGGCCGCAGAGCACAGCCCGCCGGCGTAGGGGGCGATTTGGGTGGAGGAAATTTTGGTGTGCGGCGGCAGGCCGCTGATCGGCGAGGTCGAGATGCCCGCCGCGAAGAACAGCATTCTGCCGATTCTCGCCGCGGCGATGCTGGCGCAGGGGGCGGTGCGGATCCGCCGCGCGCCCCGGCTGCGGGATGTCGAGACCTCGATGCAGCTGCTTGCCGCGCTGGGCTGCCCGGCGGTGCGGATCGACGGCGATCTGCTGCTCGCGCCCGGCGGACCGGTCGGGGACACGGTACCCCGTCCGCTGATGGCGGCGATGCGCTCCTCGATCTACTATCTCGCGCCGATGCTCGCGCGGGGAAAGCGGGCGCACATCACCTTTCCCGGCGGGTGCCGGCTGGGCGAGCGGCCGATAGACCTGCATCTGAAGGGGCTCGCCGTCATGGGGGCGCGGATCGTCGCCGACGGGGATCATCTCGACTGCGCGGCGCCCGACGGGCTGCACGGCACTGAGATTCATCTGCGGTTTCCCAGTGTGGGGGCCACCGAGACACTGCTGATCGCGGCGGCCGCAGCTGCGGGGCAGACCCGGATCTTCGGCGCGGCGCGGGAGCCGGAAGTCGGGGATCTGGCGCATTTTTTGATCGCCTGCGGTGCCCGGATTGAGGGAGTTGGAACCGACCGGCTGCAGGTCTGGGGCGGTGCGCTGCACGGCTGTGAGTACACCCCCATCCCGGATCGGATCACGGCCCAGACGGTGCTCTGCGCCGCGGCGGCCTGCGGCGGGCAGGTCCTGCTGCGCCGTGCTCCGCTGGCCCCGCTGCAGCCGATGGCCGAGATTCTGACACGGGCGGGCTGCGGGATCCGACAGCTGGGGGAGAACGACCTCGTGCTGGAGTCCGACGGCCGGCTGCTGGGGGTGGGGAGCCTGTCTACCGGGGTGTATCCCGCGTTTGCCACCGATGCCGGGCCGCTGCTTGCCGCGGCGATGCTGACGGCGCGGGGGGACACCGCGCTGCGGGAGACGATCTTCTCCAACCGGTTCGGCTGCGCCGCGCAGTTTGCCCGCATGGGGGCAGAGCTCGACTGCGACGGCAGGCTGCTGCAGATCCACGGGGTGCCAAAGCTGCACGGTGCAGCCCTCACGGCACAGGACCTGCGGGGCGGTGCCGCACTGGTGATTGCTGCCCTGACTGCGGAGGGGGAGAGCCGGATCACCGGGGTGGATTACATCCGCCGCGGCTATGAGGACATTGCCCGGCTGTTTGGCCAGCTGGGTGCAAAGATCACAGAGGTCTGCCTGCCGGTACACACTGCCGCGAGTGCCGGTGTCAGCGTCTGAACGAGACGCATGGGCGGGAGACGAAACTGAAAAACGATCTGGGAAAGTGGAAAGGAGGGCAGTGCATTGAGCCGCAAAAAGAGAAAAAACGGGCAGAATAGCCCGCCGTCCGGGCCGCAGCGGCGGCCGGACCCAGTCGCAGTGCATACTGCCCCCGCGGCGCAGAGCGGTCGGCCGGGTGAGCCGCCGCACCGCCCGCCGCTGACCAAGGCCCAGAAAAAGGAGCGCGAGCGGCAGATCCGCCAGCGGATCAAGGAAAAACGCAAGCAGGCGAAGGCGGAGGCAAAGCAGAAAAAGCGGCGGGAGAAAGAACTTGCCAAGCGCCGCGCGAAGATTGCGCAGCAGCGCAAAAAGCAGCGCGCGCAGGAGGCGGTCCAGACGCCCGGCGGCCTGCCCAACGGGCTGACGCCGCAGCGGGTCACCCGCAGCGAGGCGCGCCGGCGCCGCCGCCGGCGGGCCATCATCACCATCTGCCTGACGGTTCTTCTCATCGCGGCGGGCTTTCTTCTCTCGGTGACGGTCCTCTTCAAGATCGGCGGTTTCCGGGTCGAGGGGGACTGCATCTACACGCAGGAGGAGCTGATCGAGGCGTTCGGCCACCCGGCGGGGGAGAATATGTTCCAGTTCAAGATCTCCGAGGCAGAGGCGCAGATGGCCGAAAAGCTGCCCTATCTCGAGACGATCAAGGTGCGCCGCAGCCTGCCGGCAACGGTGGTCTTTCTGGTGACGGCCGCGCAGGAAAAATATGCCGTCGACACCGGGTCCGGCGTCTTGGTGCTGAGCGAGAGTCTCAAGATCCTGAAAGACACCGACACGGTGCCGGAGGGGCTTTGCCGGCTCGAGGGGGTCACACCGCAGAGCAAAGTCACCGGCCGCACCCTCACCACGGGGGATGCGACCAGCGACACCCTGATCGAGACGGTGCTCACCGCGATCACAGACAGCGGCCTGCAGCAGGTGACGGCGGTTGATTTTTCCGATCCGTATGAGATCAGTCTGAAGTATGCGGACCGGATCACCGTGCGGCTGGGCACGACGGCGCAGCTTGACTACAAACTGGCGATGGTGGAAAAGACGCTGGAGGACTCCTATTTCACCGACAGCACCACCGGCACGCTGGATGCCAGCGACGCGGGGAAGACGGTTTTCAAGCAGGGATGAAAATTTTCCCAGCGGATAGCCGAAAAAATGAATCGAAATTTGTACATTACCGCGAAAACTATTGAATTGTTTTCGGAAATCTGTTACTCTTAAATACGATAGACAAAAGGGTCGACCGCAGCCTTTGAACACCGTTTTTTGGCGCGGGAGCAGGATGATTTTTTCTTATCGCAATGGGATGCGATCACAATAAACCAGCAATCACAAAAAGCGCAAAGCGGGACAAGCCGCCTTGGCAAACAGCTGTTGTAGGGGGAATTTTAAATGGCTTTCATTCTCGACAATGAGACGGAAAACGTCACCAACATCAAGGTCATTGGCGTCGGCGGCGGCGGCGGAAACGCGGTCAACCGGATGGTGGAAGCCGGTCTCAAGGGCGTCGAGTTTATCTCTATGAATACCGACCTGCAGGTGCTCTCCAAATCGCAGGCCACCATGAAGGTGCAGCTGGGCGCAAAGCTGACCCGCGGCCGCGGCGCCGGCGCGGATCCCGAGATCGGCAAGCGCAGCGCGGAGGAGACGCGGGATGAGATCGCTGCGGCGCTCAAGGGCGCGCAGATGATCTTTATCACCGCAGGTATGGGCGGCGGCACCGGCACCGGCGCCGCACCGGTTGTGGCCTCGATTGCCAAGGAGATGGGAATCCTGACCGTCGGCATCGTCACCAAGCCCTTTGCCTTTGAGGGCAAGCGGAAGATGGTCCTCGCCGAGGAGGGCATCACCAACCT
>CALXIJ010000104.1 GCA_944388335.1 uncultured Pygmaiobacter sp. | reverse complement strand
AGATGCTGGCCGAGCCGGTGCCGCTGCATCTGCGCAACGCGCCGACCAAATTGATGAAAGAACTGCGCTACGGCGAGGGCTATGAGTACGCCCACGATACTGCGGAAAAACTGACGGCGATGCAGTGCCTGCCGGACGCGCTGAAAGACCGGGTCTATTACCAGCCCACCGATGAGGGGGCGGAGGCACGGGTGCGCCAGCGCAAGGAGCAGATCGACGCATGGAGAAAGGAAAGGCGCGCATCGCTCGCGCGCAGCCAACAACAAAAGGACCGGGAAGGAGAACACACAGATGAGTGAACAGGTGATTGTACTTGGGGTCAGCGGGGGGATCGCGGCCTATAAGGCGGCGGCGCTGACCAGCATGCTGAAGAAAAAGGGGTACGAGATCCATGTTATCATGACCCGCAACGCGACCGAGTTTGTCAGCCCGCTGACCTTTGAGACCCTCAGTGGCAACCGGGTCAGCGTGGATACCTTTGACCGGAATTTTGAGTATAATGTCCAGCATATCTCGCTGGCAAAGAAGGCGGATCTCTTTGTGGTGGCGCCCGCCACCGCGAATGTGATCGCAAAATTCGCCCATGGGATTGCCGACGATATGCTGAGCACCACCTTTTTGGCCAGCCGCTGCCCGAAACTGATCTGCCCGGCGATGAACACCGGGATGCTGGAAAATCCCGCCACGCAGGAGAATATCGAGACGCTGCGCCGGCGCGGAATGCAGTTTCTCGATGCGGAGAGCGGACTGCTGGCCTGCGGGGACAGCGGAAAAGGGCGGCTCGCGGAGCCGGAGGAGATTGCGGATCTCGTCGAGGAGATGCTCTCACCCAAGCCGCTCGCAGGGCTGCGGGTGCTCGTGACCGCCGGCCCGACCCGCGAGAGCATGGACCCCGTCCGCTTCCTGAGCAACCACTCCACCGGGAAGATGGGGTATGCGCTGGCAAGACAGGCGCGGAACTTCGGCGCACAGGTCACGCTGGTCAGCGGAAGGGTTTCGCTGGCGCCGGTGCGCGGGGTCAAGATGGTGCAGGTGCTCTCGGCCGCCGATATGGCAAAGGCGGTGGAGGATGCCTTTGCGGAGCAGGACATCACCATCAAGGCGGCCGCGGTGGCGGATTATACCTTTGCGGTGACCAGCGAGAAAAAGAAAAAAAAGAAGGACGGGGACCTCACCCTCTCGCTGCAGCGCACCGAGGATATTCTCAAGACGCTGGGCAGCCGGGTGCGGCCGGATCAGGTGCTGTGCGGCTTTGCGATGGAGACCCAGAACCTGCTGGAGAATGCCCGCAAGAAGCTGGAGAGCAAAAACGCCGATATGATCGTCGCCAACAGCCTGCGGGAGAAGGGCGCCGGGTTTGGCACCGACACCAATCTGGTAACCCTGCTCACCCGGGACGGCTCAGAGCCGCTGGAGCTGATGGAGAAAGAAGAGGTCGCACAGGTGATCCTGATGCGCTGCCTCGCGATTTTAAAGAAGAAAAGAGGAAATTGACCGATGCTGATGACCATTGATGTGGGCAATACCAATATTACGCTGGGGGTCTTTGACGGAGAGGAGCTGCGGGCGACCTTCCGGCTGACCACCAAGGCCCCCCGCACCTCGGACGAACTGGGGGTGTCCATCTGCAGCTTTTTGAATGCGCGCGGCATTGCCCTTGACCAGATCACCGATGCGGTCATCTCAAGCGTGGTGCCCAAGGTGATGCACTCGCTGACCAGCGCGCTGCGGCGGTATTTCTCGGTGACCCCGCTCATCATCGGGCCGGGGATCAAGACCGGGATCCGGATGGGAGGAGATAACCCCAAGGAGACCGGCGCAGACCGGATTGTCAATGTGGCTGCCGCCTATCACACCTATAAAAAGGCCTGCCTCGTGCTGGATTTTGGCACCGCGACCACCTATGACTATGTCTCGGATGAGGGCGTGTTCGAGTACACCGTCATCTCGCCCGGCCTGCAGATTTCGGCGCAGGCGCTCTGGTCCCAGACGGCAAAGCTGCCCGAGGTTGAGATCGTGAAGCCGGCTTCCATCCTCGCCCGCAACACGGTCAACGGGATGCAGTCCGGTCTGGTCTACGGCTACATCGGTCAGGTGGAGTATATCATCAAGAAGATGCGGGAGGAACTGGGCGGCGAGATGATCGTCCTCGCCACCGGCGGCCTTGGCCGGATGATCTCGAAGGAGACCGAGGAGATCGACTTCTATGATCCGAACCTCGCCTTTAAGGGGATGAAGATCATCTATGAGAAGAACCGCCGCCCGAGTGGAGAAAAATGACCGGCGGCGCGGCGGAGAAAGAAGACAATCGGAAGATCATTCAGCTGCCAAACGGCGCAGAGGAGCTGCTGTGGCGGCTCGAAGCCTGCGGATTTGAGGGCTGGGTGGTCGGCGGCTGCGTGCGGGACGCGCTGCTCGGGCAGACGCCGCATGACTGGGACCTGTGCACCAATGCGGCCCCGGCGCAGATGCATCGCTGTTTTGCGGGGCTGCACCTGATCGACACCGGACTGCGCCATGGCACCGTCACCGCCCGGGTGGATCATCAATCCTATGAGGTGACCACCTACCGGGCAGACGGGGTTTATGAGGACGGCAGGCGTCCCAATGAGGTGCGGTTTGTGTGCTCGATCGAGGAGGATCTCGCCCGGCGGGATTTTACCATCAATGCGATGGCGTGGCACCCTGCGCGGGGGATCGCCGACCCGTTTTTGGGCAGGCAGGATCTTGCGGCGGGGGTGATCCGCTGTGTCGGCGATCCCACCCAGCGGCTGCGGGAAGACGCCCTGCGGATCTTCCGCGCGCTGCGGTTTGCCTCGGTGCTGGGGTTTGCCATTGAGCCCGAGACCGACGGTGCGCTCCGAAAAGAGCGGGGCGGCCTCGCGCGGATTGCGCCCGAGCGGATCCGGGAAGAGCTGGTCCGGCTGCTCTGCGGAAAGAGTGCCGAGCAGATCCTCGACCGCTACGCCGAGATCTTTTTTGAGGTGCTCGAGCCGCTGCGGCCGATGCGGGGCTTTGACCAGTGCAATCCCCACCATGACAGGGATGTTTGGCGCCATACCCTTGCGGCGGTGACAGCGGCGCCGGCGGATCCTCTACTACGGCTGGCGGCGCTGCTGCATGATGCGGGAAAACCCGCGTGCTTTTCGCGGGACGGTGAGGGGATTGGGCACTTTTACGGCCATGCGGAGCGCAGTGCCGTGATTGCCGATAAGGTGCTGCGTGGGCTGCACTGCGACGGTCAGACCCAGCGCAGCGTGGTGGAGTTGGTGCGGCTACACGATCTGCCGCTCTCCACCGAGCCGCGGCTGCTGCGCCGCCGGCTGGCCCACCTTGGGCCGCAGCAGCTGCTGCGGCTGATCGCGCTGCAGCGGGCGGATGTCTCGGCACAGGCACCGGCGCTGCGCCCGGAGCGGCTAGCCAGATTGGACGAGGTGGAACAGACGGCGCGGGAGATGATCGCGCAGGCGCCCTGTCTCTCGGTGAACCAGATGGCGATCGGCGGGAGAGAGCTGCTCGCCCGCGGGGTGCCGCAGGGGCCGAGAATCGGCGCGCTGCTGCACCGGCTGCTGGAAGAGGTGCTGGACGGCAGGGTCAAAAATGAGCGAAAAGCGCTGCTCGCACGGCTGGAGGAACTGCTCAGAGAGGAAAACTCCGGTGCAGGGAGAGCGGCGGCGCATAGATTAGAGACAGCGAACCAAAAATAAACAGAGCGGCCGAAACAGTCAAGCGGCCGCGGAAACGAGGCAACGGATGGCATGGTATGAAAAGAGCGTCTTTTATCAGATCTACCCGCTGGGCCTTTGCGGGGCGCCTTGGCAGAACGACGGGGTAAGGGTGGACCGGATCAGCCGCCTGACCGGGTGGATCCCGCATCTGCAGAAGCTGGGTGTGGATGCGGTCTACTTCTCGCCGGTGTTTGAGAGCGACACCCACGGCTACAATACCCGGGATTACACCAAGATCGACTGCCGGCTGGGGGACAACGCCGCCTTTGCATCGGTCTGCCGCGCGCTGCACGATGCCGGTATCCGGGTGGTGCTGGATGGAGTGTTCAATCATGTCGGACGCGACTTTTGGGCGTTTCAGGATCTGCTGCGCAACCGCGCCGCCTCCCCGTATGCCGGCTGGTTCCATGTCAGCTTCGAGGGCAACAGCCCCTATAATGACGGGCTGTGGTATGAGGGCTGGGAGGGCAACTACGACCTTGTCAAGCTCAACCTCGACAATCCGCAGGTCGTGGATTATCTGCTCGGCTGTGTGGAGGGCTGGATCCGGGAATTTGAGATCGATGGCCTGCGGCTGGATGTCGCCTACCTGCTGCCGGAGCATTTTATCCGCCGTCTGCGGGAGTTCTGCGACGGCAAAAAACAGGAGTTCTTCTTGGTCGGCGAGATGATCCACGGGGATTACAACCGACTGATCGGGCCGGGAATGCTGCATTCCGCAACCAACTATGAGTGCTATAAGGGTCTGTATTCCAGCATGAACAGCGCGAACCTGTTTGAGATTGCCCACTCGCTGGCCCGCCAGTTCGGGCCGGAAAACTGGACCCTCTATCGCGGCAAGCACCTGTTCAACTTCGTGGACAACCACGATGTCTCCCGGATCGCTACGATTTTGAACGACAAAAACCAGCTTGCCTGCGTCTGGGGCATCCTGTTTGGGATGCCGGGGATCCCCTGCATCTATTACGGAAGCGAGTGGGGGGCAGAGGGACAAAAGCGCCCCGGCGGGGACGAGAATCTGCGCCCGGCCTTTGACGCGCCGCAGGAGAACGCTCTGACTGAGCAGATCGGCCGGTTTGCAGCGGCGCATCGCCAGAGCGAGGCGCTCGTTTATGGCGATTACAAGAATATCCAGATTGCGCCAAAGCAGCTGATTTTCCAGCGGCAGACCCAAAATGAGCGGGTTCTCGTCGCGGTCAATGCCGATGCCGCGCCGGTGGTGCTGCATTTTGACGCACAGGCGGGACGGGCGACGGATCTCGTTACCGGAAAGCCCCATGATTTCGGCGGCGGCAGCGAGCTCGCTCCGTACAGCGTGGCCTATTGGCGGGTCGAGTAAGCTGCAAATTTTTCGGCGTCAGAATCAGAAATTACCGGATTTGCCGGGATTGATTACAAAAAAAGCGGACGGACAGATTCGATAAAAGAATCTGTCCGCCCGCTTTTTCTATTCTTGAAAGAGATAATCCGAAATCCGGAAGATGTGAGAAAAGTTCGCCGATTTGGGACGGCCGATTCCTCAAGCTGCCGGGACCTCGTAGATCAGGACGGCATCGTTCTCAAAGACCGGCTGGGCGCCCACAAAGCCCTCCGGCTTGAGCGGCCGGCTGACCAGCAGAAACCGGATCCCCTCCGCACGGGCCAGCGCAAAGGCGTTCTGCGCCTGCGTCTGGGCAAAGATCCGGTCGCTGACCTGTTCCAGCTGGTACCGCAGCCGGGTGTAATCAGCGCCGTAGTCCATGCTGTAACGCCAGCTCTCGACATAGCACTGCCGCCCGCTGACGGCGGTGTAGTAGTGCCAGGTGCCCTCCCCGACTGTGGGATCCTTGGCATTCCGGTTGACCGCAAAGACCTCCTCGGGATCCATCTGTTCCCGCAGCCAGAGGGCGGCTTCCTCATCCCCTTTGGTGACCGTCTCGACGGTGTAGGGATATTCCGGCCGCAGGCCGAGACAGCGCAGTGCCACCTGTACTCCGGACCGCCCGACCGGCATCAGGGTGAGGGCGGTGCAGGCGAGACAGAGAACGCCAAGCAGACTTGCACCGGCGAGCAGCGGGCGATGGGAGGCGAGGATGGGCAGCAGATCCAGCGCGCCGAACCAGCAGAACAGGAATGCGGCGAGCAGAAAATATTCCTGTGACGCCGAGTAGTGATGAAAGATAAAATAGGCCACAAGACCGCCCGCGGCAGCGGCATTGACGACCAGACGCGCGGGGGAGATCTCCGCTATGCGGCGCAGCGCCAAAAGGGCGGCGGCGAGCCAGAGCAAGGCACCCAGCGGCAGCCCGAGGAAAAGATCCCGCAGCAGCGCTGCAGGGCTCTGCCAGATCGAAAAGACCAGATTGTTGATCGCATAGCGGTAGACCAAAAGCCAGCACAGGCCGAAGAGCACAAAGCCGCTGAGTGAGAGCACCAGCGCGTTGCGGTAGAGCCTTTTCTGGAAGAGCAGTCCGAAGAGAACCGTCGCCGCCAGTGCGCAGCAGAGCAGGATACCGTAGAGATTTTTGCTCATCAGGAGCACCACCAGCCCGCAGCAGCAGACCACCCATTGGCCGGCAGTCAGGCTAGCCCCCTTCTCCAGCAGGGGAAAGATCAGGGTCAGCAGCGCGGCGCTCAGCGCGGTCGCGGTGGCGACCCCGTTCATATTCCGCAGCAGATTTAAGGTGGCGCCCGATTGCCATCCGTTCAGAAAGAGGACGGCAAAGGGCAGAATTGCCGAAGCCGAGGGACAGGCGCCATATCGACGGGCGGCGGTGTAAAGGCAGAGAACGAGGAAAAAGAGCAGGAGCGGATAGTTGTAAAAGCAGACGGCCTCATAGGGCAGTACGCCGGAAAACATCGCGATAAAACCGGGCAGCGCATCCGCGAGATAGTGGTACCGCAGCAGGCTGCCTGCGGTGCGGATGTCCGGCAGCGGGGAGCCCAGCTGGACGGCAGCGGCATTGCCGACGCTCCACATCATGTCCTGATGATAGGTCATGTTGCCGGCGGCGCTCGCGCGGGCAAAGGTGAAGATGCCGGAAAAGAGATAGACGAAGACCCCGCCGCAGAGCGCGAGCAGAAGCAGCAGATGAACATAGGTGGGGTGAAATTGGCACAGGGCGGCGCGGATGGAACGACGCCTTTTCCACAGCCGCAGCAGCTGCCACAGCCCCAGCGGGATCACCGGCAACACGATGGCCAGCGGCGCGATTCTGCCAAAGGTGAGATAGGAGAAAAAGAGCAGCGCCGCGCTCAGCAGCAGAGCGGCAGCGGGCCGGTCTGCCGGATTTTGATCGGGCCAGAAAAGCTCAGCCAGCAGCAGGCCGGGCAGCAGGCAGAACAGGAATACCGTCGCATACCGCAAAAAGGAAAAAACGCTGCCGCCGGCGAGGGAGAGAGAAAAGAGAAAAGCGACGGCCAGCAGCGCGGCGAAGAATGCGGCCAAAAGGCGCAGAAGTCGAGGAAGTGGTTTGGTCAGATCCATGCAAGAAGCCTCCCGTAAGATAACCGGATCAGCGGCTTGGAAAAACCGCAAAAATCAGAAAGAGATGATTGTCCTGTCAAAAGAAAAGGACGATTAGATCATTAAAAGGATAGCATCTTTGCCTCAAAATCGCAACCGAGGAAAGAGAGAAAGGACGGTTCGCCGCGGCAAAAAGGAGAGTAAAAGAGAAAAACAAAGCTCCTGCATCGGCCTATTTGTTGCCCAGATAAAGGGGAAGAAGAAAAACCGCCCGGTGCATCTGAGATCCACCGGGCGGTTTTGACGACTGCATGATGACTACTGCTGGGCAGCTTTTTCCGCATGGCTGTCTTCCGACAGACGGCGCCAGAAGGGGATAAAGAGCAGGATGGCGACGGTCATGGCCCCGAGGTCCGCAATCGGGGTCGCCCAGACAATGCCGTTCACCCCGACGAAATGGTTGAGCAGGAACATAAACGGGATATCAAGCCCGCCCTTTCGCAGCAGGGAGAGGATGGTGGGCTGCACCTTTTTGCCGACCGACTGAAAGGAGGTGATGGCCAACATCGTCACCGAGATACAGGGGCCGGTGATGCAGATGATCCGCTGGAACAACTGGCCATACCGCACTGTTTCGGCGTCATTGATAAAGACCCGCACAATCGAACCGGCACAGATGAAGAGGAAAAAGGTACTGACCAAGGCGACACCCAGCCCGATCAGAAAATCCGTCTTGAGCGCGGCCTTCATCCGCTTGTAGTTTCTCGCGGAGTAGTTGTAGGCAATCAGCGGCAGTACGCCCTGTGACATGCCGGTCGCGATGGCGAAGGAGAGCATATCGATCTTTTTGGCGACGCCGATGCCCGCAATCGCAGCATTGGAATATCCGGACATCAGCTTGTTGATGGTAATATTGGACAAAACACCCATCAGATTCATCAAACAGCTGGGAATGCCGACCAGCAGCACTTCCCGTGGGATGCGCTCCCCCAGCGTGTAGTATTTTGGATGAAAAGAGATGTCGCTCTGTTTCCGATTTCGGGCAATGAGCAGGATAAAATAGAGGGTGGCGATTGCGTTGGAGACCATCGTCGCGATCGCGGCGCCAGCGACCTCGAGACGAAAGAGAAAGATAAAGACCGGGTCGAGAAAGATATTCAGCACGCCGCCCAGAGCAACGCCAAAACTCGCCTGTGCGGAGTGCCCCTCCGCCCGCACCAGATTGGCCAGCGCCTGATTCAGCACGGTCGGGACAGCGCCGATGGTGATCGTCCAGAAGAGATACTGGCAGCAAAATGCAAAGGTCTCGTCATTGGCGCCCACTGCGGGCAGCAGGGCGCCGCGGACAATATAGAGCAGAATGCCGTAGAGAAGGGAGACGGCAAAGGCGGTCCAGATACAGAAAGCAGCGGCACGTCTTGCACGGCGATGATCCCCGGCCCCGAGACTGCGCGCCATCAGGCTCGACCCGCCGATCCCGAACAGGTTGGCAAGTCCGGTGAGAAAGACAAATATCGGCATACATAGCGAGACCGCAGCCACCTGATTGGGATCGCCGATCTGCCCGATAAAGAAGGTATCCGCCATATTGTAAACGACGGTGATCAGCTGTCCGATGATGGTGGGAATGACCAGAGAGAGCACCGCACGGCCCACCGGCGCCTCGCGAAACAATAATTCTTCCTTTGACTTCATACAACATTACCTCCTGCACGGCGCAAACCATCCGATAGACATTGAACCCCAAGGCGAAAGCTCTCATCCGGATCTGCGGAGTAGTGGGAAAATCCTCCCGCCTGTTCGTGAAAGGCAAATCCCGCCATCTGCGCCCGCAGGATCCGCTGCCAGTGAATTTGCTGCTCCTCGGTAAGACCATAATCGGACAGCATCTGCAGAATGGGAGAGACGATCTCGCCCGCCTCCTGTTCCAATACGGGGTTCTCCCATTTTGGAAAGGCCATAATGATCCGATACAGCTGATAGTGATTCCGTGCGAAGAGGCGATAGGCCTGCGCCAGTGCGAACAGCGCTTCCTGCCCCCGTTTTCCCGCAATGGCCCGCGTCTCGGCCGCGACGAGCTTTTTTACGGCATCGTCCCCGACAAGGGTCAGCAGCTGTTCGAGACTCTCAACATGGTTATAGAGCGATGCGGGTTTTACCTGAAGCCGACGGGCAAGCTCCCCCATCGAAAAGTGGGGAAGTCCGCCCTCCTCAATCAGATCAACCGCCGCCCGCAGTACCACATCCTGAGACAGCCCCTGCCTTGGTATTCGGATCACTCCCCTCAAAAACTAATATCATTAGTTTTTATTTTAAACGCATAAGATTTGTTTTGTCAAGCGTATCATAAAAAAACGGAGGGATGACCTCTCGAGAGGTCATCCCCCGCAGTGCGGATCAAAGATTTTTTACAAACAGCGCCCGAATGGCGTTGAAGACAGCGAGGATCATCACCCCGACGTCGGCGAAGACCGCCAGCCACATATTTGCGAGCCCGAGCGCAATCAGCACCAGACAGGCCAGCTTGATGCCGATGGCAATCGTGATGTTCTGGTAGACGATCCCAAGGCATTTGCGGGAGATCCGAATCGCCTTCGCGATCTGCATCGGATCATCATCCATCAGAACGACATCGGCGGCCTCGATGGCGGCATCAGAGCCCATCGCACCCATCGCGATGCCGATATCCGCCCGGCGCAGCACCGGCGCGTCGTTGATCCCATCGCCCACAAAGGCGAGCTTCTCTTTGCCGGATTTCTCGGCCAAAAGCGCCTCGATCTTTTCCACCTTATCGGCGGGCAGCAGCTGACTGTACACCTGATCGATGCCCAGTTCGGACGCAACCTGATCGGCCACCTTGGCGCCGTCGCCGGTGAGCATGACGGTCCGGCGAACGCCCGCTCTCCGCAGCGCCCGGATCGCTTTTTGGGAGGTGGGCTTTATCACATCCGAGATCACGATGTGACCTGCATATTGGCCATCAATCGCGATATGGATGATGGTGCCGACGCTGTGGCAGGGGATAAAGCTGACCCCCAGACGGTTCATCAGCTTGTCATTGCCGGCGGCCACGGTGCGGCCGTCCACCTTGGCAATCACGCCGTTGCCGCTGATCTCCTGCACATCGGACACACGGCTGCGGTCGATCTCCTTGCCGTGAGCCCGCTGCAAGCTCTTGCTGATCGGATGGCTGGAGGCGGATTCCGCCAGTGCGGCGTACTCCACCAACTTGGCATTTTCCATCTCGCTGTGATGGATGCCGCTGACCTCGAACACGCCCTTTGTCAGGGTGCCGGTCTTATCAAAGACGACGATTTTTGTCTTTGACAGGGTTTCAAGATAATTGGAGCCCTTGACCAGAACGCCGGCCTTGCTCGCGCCTCCGATCCCGGCGAAGAAGCTGAGCGGGATGCTGATGACCAGCGCACAGGGGCAGCTCGCCACAAGGAAGGTGAGCGCGCGATAGATCCAGACTTCCCAGTCCGGGGATTGGCCCATGCCGAACAGGAGCACCAGCGGCGGAAGAATCGCCAGCGCGAGCGCAGCATAGCAGACGGCAGGGGTGTAGATTCTGGCAAAGCGGGAGATAAAGTCCTCGGATTTCGACTTGCGGGAAGAGGCATTTTCGACAAGGTCCAAGATCTTGGAGACGGTCGACTCGCCGAATTCCTTTGTGGTCTGGATCTTCAACAGGCCGGTCATGTTGATATAGCCGCTGATGATCTCATCCCCGACACCGATCTCGCGGGGGAGCGACTCACCGGTGAGCGCGGCGGTGTTGAGGGTGGAAGTTCCCTCCAGAACGACACCGTCGATGGGCACCTTCTCGCCGGGCTGCACGATAATGGTGGTGCCGATGGCGACCTCATCCGGATCCACCTTTTCCAGCTTGCCGTCCTGCTCGATGTTGGCGTAATCGGGACGGATGTCCATCAGATCGCTGATGTTCCGGCGGCTCTTGCCCACAGCATAACTCTGGAACCACTCGCCGACCTGATCGAACAGCATGACCGCGATGGCCTCGAGGTAATCGCCGTTCTCATAGATGGCCAGCGCCAGTGCGCCGAGGGTTGCCACCGCCATCAAAAAGTTCTCATCAAAAACCCGCCCGTTCCGGATCCCACGGCCGGCCTTTCTGAGAATATCATAGCCGATGATGAGGTAATCCGCGAGGTAGAGCACAAGACGCACCCAGCGCCCGGCGCCGCCCAGCGGGTCAAAAACGGCGCTGCCCAGCAGCTGGAGCACCAGCAGCAGCACAGAGGCCGCGAGAATACGCCAGAGCATCACCTTTTGCTTTTTGGTCATACCGCTGTCCGGCTTTTGGCCGATCAGCCGCAGGACCGCAGCCAGAACAGCTACCACAACGAGCAGAAGATTTACAATCAATTCCTGCATCGTCCATTCTCCTTTCCACGCCCAACACATCGCTCAGGACCAGAAAGAATCGCCCTGCGAGCGGGTGCTCCGGGCGATGTAAAAGGGCAAAATCAAATTACAGGAAGATCTCGCAGTCGGACTCGACCTTCTTGCAGGCCTTGCGGACATCCTGCATAACATCGGCGGGATCCTTGCCCTCGTCAAACTCCACGATCATCTTCTGGGTCATAAAGTTCACGGTGGCGTTCTGCACACCGCAGGTCTTGCGGGCGGCTTTCTCCATCAGATTCGCACAGTTGGCGCAGTCCACTTCGATCTTGTAGGTCTTTTTCATCACAAGGGCCCCTTTCAATCTATATTTTCAATAAACAATTAAACATTTGTTTAACTGTTGTCATCATACAAAAAAACATATCGTCTGTCAAGGGCTCTGTGCAAGATTCTGCCATTTGGGCAAAGGATCTTTCTATTCGGGCAAAGGCTTGAGGAGATGCAAAAGAAAAGCGGGTATCTTTCATTTCTCACAGTTTGTGGTATGATAAGGACAAAGGAAAGAGAGGGAAAAGCGGATGCAGAAGATAACCTTGCCGCATAATC
>CALXIJ010000103.1 GCA_944388335.1 uncultured Pygmaiobacter sp. | reverse complement strand
CGTCCTTCGGGACCAGCGGGAAGCTGTCCAGCCGCAGATGGCCCTTGCTCTCAAAGAAGGAGAGGAAGGATTCCCGCAGTTCATTCAAACCAGTCCATTTCATTCTTTTCACCGCATTCTTTCTTTTTGATATTTCACGGCCGGGCAGTGGGGAGAGCGCCCGAAAAAAGGTTAAGCCTCCGCCCCAGATCAAGGGACGAAGGCCGTGAGTCTCCGTGGTACCACCCAAATTGCGGCGCACCGCGCCGCCACTCGATCCCGCCTTAACGCGGCGGATTCGTCCGGGATTGACCGGAAGCTCCGGGGTGGCGCAGACCTGTGCCGGTGAAAGCCTTCCAGCCGTGGGCTTTCTCTCTGTGATCGGCAACCCGCGGTCATGGGCCCCATCAACGCCTTATCCACTCTTTGGCCAGCCGGAAAGTCCGGCCGGTCATACACATTTATTATATGTTTTGCGCCATGGCTTGTCAAGGAGCATCCCCGCCCTTTTCGCTTTGCCGCGGGGGAAATTCCCGCATTGTCCCGATCTGTCTCCCCCGCGCCTCCCATCCGTCCCCCACATTCCGCGCCGCGCATTTTCGCGCTCTTTGTCTCCGCGCCCCTTCCTGCGGTGGGTGCGGCAGGGCTTTCCCGCCCTCCCGCCGCAGGCGGCAGCTGCGGCAGCGGCCATCAAGTCGCATTTTTCACTTTATCGCAATGGATTCTCTTTCCCTTTTTCAGAGCATTGTGGAGCGCTCAGTCCGACGACGTCGCGAGTTCAATCCCCTCACAGACCCGTGCGAAGATCGGGCCGAGTTCCTCGCCGGTGCTGAACGTGGAATCCTTCAGAATCACGATCGTGTATTTGGGCTGCTCGGCCGGGTAGAAGCCGGCAAACCAGCTGTCCAGCAGCTCTCTGCCCTCCTCGTCATACCGTCCCGTCTGCGCCGTGCCGGTCTTGCCCGCGGCAGTCAGGCCCTCCGGTTTCGCCTTTGCGCCGCTTCCCTCTTCGACCACCGTCTGCAACATCTGCAGCAGGGTATCGCTTGCCTGCTGCGAGACCGCGCGCAGCGTCTCCTGTGCGGGCCCCGCTTCGAGAAGGGTGCCGGTCTCGGCCTCCACCGCGCCCTCCATCAGGGTCGGGCCGATATAGATGCCGCCGTTTGCAATCATATTCATCCCCGCCGCGATCTGGATCGGGGTCGCCAGCAGCTTGCCCTGCCCGAAGCTGATCGAGGCGAGCTGTCCGCTGTTTTCAAGCTCTTCCGCCGTCGGCAGATTGCCCCCGGCGGAGTAGTAATCCTTTGCCAGCGGCGCCGCCCGCCCGAATCCGATCCGGGAGGCCAGCTCGGTGATTGCCTCCCCGCCCAGCTTGCTTCCCAGCCAGATAAAGTAGCAGTTGCAGGAGTGCTCGAGCGCCTCGGTCATTGTGACGGTGCCGTGGGCCTTGTTCTGGTTGCAGTGGTACAGATGCCCGTCCACCTCGATCACGCCGGTACACTCGTAGGGCTCCTGTGGGTCAAGCCCCGCCTCCAGCGCGGCGGCGGCCACGATCGGCTTGAAGACCGATCCGACGTTATAGGCGCTGATTGCGCGGTTGAGCAGGCTGGAGTCGTCCGCGGCGATTGCGCCGGCGACGTCATAGGGGTCATAGACCGGCATGCTGACCACCGCCCGCAGCTTGCCGGTCGCGGTCTCCATCACCACGATTGCCCCCTGCTCGAGCTCCTCGAGCGCAATCCCCTCGCAGATGCGCTGGATGTCCCGGTCAAGGGTCAGCTGCACCGCCTGCCCGCTCCCCTCCTGCTCCACCAGTTCCGGCTCGGTGCCGGCCATCAGGCTGCCGGAGGCCGTCGTCGTGCATCGGACCAGCAGCCGGCTGCCGCCGGCTGAGAGCAGGTCGTCGTAGCACCGCTCGATCCCGGAGACCCCCTGTCCGTCCTCCCCGATATAGCCCAGCGTGTGTACCGCAATTGGCGCCTCAAAGTACCGCCGGGGCTTTTCAAAGGTGTAGATGCCGAGGGAGTCCGCCGGTTCCGACTGCAGCGGGACCAGCGAGGGCTGGCTGCTGCTCTGTCCATAGAGCGCGGCGGCGGCCTCCTCGCTGAGCAGCGGGTAGAGCCGGGCATAGCTGTCATCGCCGGGAAGCGCCAGCGCAAAGGTCTCCTTCGCAAGGCCGGTGAGCGGGCGCATCTCGCAGTCGTAGATCTCCGCCCGCCCGTCGTAGAGCGGCAGCAGGCAGCTGCTCTGGATTGCCGCGGCCTGTGCCGACTGGGTGTTGAGGGAGAGCCCGACCAGTCTCGCCTGCAAAATCGCAAAGAAGAACAAAAATGTCCCCACCAACCCGATTAACCGCCGCTCCCACATCCTATCCGCCTCCGTTTCGCTCTTATTCTGCGCGCCGGCGACGTTTTTTAAGCAGTCGGCTGCAAATTTCGCGAAAATCACCCCTTTGTCGGGTGATACAATTTTCCTGTATCTTTTACAATCTTCCACAGGACGGAGCGTATCAAAATGAATCTGCTTGTCACCGCCGATCGCAACTACCTGCCGGTCCTTCGGGTCATGCTCTATTCACTGCTCAAAACCAACCCAAAAGAGACCTTTTCCCTCTACCTCGCCCACAGCGCGCTGACCGAGGAGGAACTGCACCCGCTTCTGGCGGGGCTTGACCGCAGCAGGATCTCCCTTTTCCCGATCCTGCTCGGGACCGAACTGCTGCGGGGCGCCCCGGTGGAAAAGCGGTATCCGCTGGAGATGTATTACCGGCTGTTTGCCCCCGCCTTTCTCCCCAAAACGCTCGACCGGATTCTCTACCTCGACCCCGACCTCGTCGCGCTCGGCCCGGTGCGTCCGCTCTATGAGCTCCCGATGCAGGGGTGCTGGTTTGCCGCAGCGAGTCACGTCTCCGCTCCAGTCCAGATGATCAACCGGCTGCGGCTCGGCCTGCCGCAGGGCGCCTGCTATGTCAACAGCGGCGTGCTGCTGATGGATCTCTGCGCACTGCGGGAGGCGCAGGACCCGCGGCTGCCGCTCGACTATATCCGCCAAAACCGGCTGCGGCTGCTGCTCCCGGATCAGGACATCCTCAATGCGCTGTACTACGACCGGATTTTGGCGCTGGACCCGATGGTCTACAACCTCTCCGAGCGGGTTTTGCGCCGCCGCCCGCAGAACACCGCGTGGATCCGCGGGCACACCGTCTTTGTCCACTACTGCGGCCGGAACAAACCGTGGCGCAAGGGATATGTCGGAAGCCTTGGGCTTTTTTACCGGGAGTATGCCCGCCAGCTCGCCGCACAGGCGGAGTGAGGGGGTCCGTATTCTCTTGGATGAAACGCCAAAACCTCCCCTTTTGAGGCTTTCTGTTTTGAGCTGAATCATGATTTCACAAAACTTTTACCTGTTTTTGAATGACAAACACTTTTTCTTCTTTTATAATGTGTGAGGATACCGGGGGCAAGGCGTTCCCCTGTATGCCGCATTAAAACATAATGGAGATGACGCGCATGTGGAATGAGAAAGACCGCGCGGCCTTTCTCGAGCTGGTCGGCCCCCTGCTTCAGGAGGCGGATGTGCAGGAGATGCGGGACTTTTCCCAGCACGCCGAAGGGATCAGCTGCTACGATCACAGTCTTTTCGTTTCTTATCTCAGTTTCCTGATGGCAAAGCGGCTCGGGCTGGATTACCGCGCCGCCGCACGCGGCGGGCTGCTGCACGATCTGCATCTCTGTCACTGGGAGGACACCGACGTCGGCCGGGCGCGCCGGCTGGTGCTGCATCCGCTGCTCGCGGTGCAGAACGCGGAAAAGTTCGGCCTCAACGACATGGAGCGGGACATCATCGTCAAGCACATGTGGCCGCTGACCCGGCCTTTGCCCCGCTACCGCGAGAGCTTTGTCGTCAGCCTCGCCGACAAGATCTGCGCCACCGCAGAGATGCTGCATCTCTACCGCTCGAGCAAGGTGCAGTACCGGCTGCAGCTCGCGGGTGCGAAGTAAGGCGTTCTCTTGCCCTTCTCAATGTTCTACAAAAAAAACACAGGCCTGCGTTTTGCAGCCTGTGTTTTTCTTTTATCATTTCCCGGGAAAGGGATCTTTCCCGTCATTCATAGAGCGCCTGTCCGTCCGGCATATTCTCCCGCTTTTTCAGGATCTTGCCGATCAGCAGGCTGAACACCGTGATGCAGACAACCCCACCCAAAATATCTGCGACCGGTTCGGAGAAAAAGGCCGCCTTTGCGCCGAACAGCGGCGGCAGCAGTACCGTCGCCGCGAGGAACAGCGCCTTGCGCAGCATCGAGAGCGGCACGGCCACCTTGGCGATTCCCAGCGCGGTGAGCCCGTCCACAAAGGTGTATTGGAACGCCAGAATCAGCACGCCGGCAGTGAAGATCCGGATGCCCCACGCCGACAGTTCGATATACTGCGGGTCCTGTGTGAAGATGCGCACAAAAATTTGCGGCACAAACTGGGAGAGCAGGAACATCGTGCCGTTGAAGACGAGGCAGAGCAGCAGGATGCTGCGGAACCCGGCCTTGATGCGGTCGGTCCGCTTTGCCCCGTAGTTGAAGCTGAGCACCGGCTGGGTTCCGACCGTGATGCCGCCCAGCGGCAGGGTAATCATCTGCATATAGCTCTGCACGATGGTGGCGCAGGCGACATAGAGATCCCCCTGCTGCGGGCCGCCGTACCGCTGCAGCATGCTGTTGAAGACAATCAGAATCACGCTGTCGGACGCCGCAATCAGGAACGGCGAGATGCCGAACAGCATGACTCTGCGCATAATCCTCCAGCTGTACCCGCCGAAGGTGATCCGGATCCGGGTACGCCCGCCAAACAGGAACAGCAGCGTAAAGATGCAGCTCGCCGCCTGCGAGAGGACGGTCGCCACTGCTGCGCCCGCGACCCCCAGGCCCAGCGCAAAGATGAAGACGGGATCCAGCAGGATATTGCAGACCGCGCCAATCAG
>CALXIJ010000102.1 GCA_944388335.1 uncultured Pygmaiobacter sp. | reverse complement strand
TGTGCACGATTTTACCGACGGAGAGCTGCGGCTGCTGATTGACGGACTGCTGTTTTCCAGACATATTCCGTACAGTCAGTGCAGGCAGCTTGTGGAAAAGCTGGAAGGGCTTTCAAACCGCTATTTTCGGGCAAAGGTGGGACACATCCGGACGCTCCCGGATACGGCGCTCGCAAACAGGCAGTTGTTCCTCACCATTGAAACGCTGGACGAGGCAATCTCCAATGGCCGGCAGGTGGCGTTTCATTATCTCGCCTACGGCACGGACAAAAAGGCGTATCCGCGCAAAAACAGCGCAGGCGAAGTGCGGGAATACATTGTCAATCCCTACCAGATGGCGGCGGTGAACGGGAGGTATTATCTCATCGGCAATTATGACAAATACGAGGATGTGGGCCATTACCGGCTGGACCGCATCGCGGACATCCGGATGCTGGATACGCCGGCAAAGCCCGCCCGCAAGGTCAAAGGGCTGGAAAACGGATTTCATCTGCCGCAGCACATGGCGGAGCACATCTATATGTTCACCGGTGAGAGCGCGCAGGTGACCTTCCGGCTAAAGAAATATCTTGTCAGCGAAGTGATCGACTGGTTTGGCAGTGAAATTGAATTTTTCGATGAGACGCAGGACGAGGTGAGCGCCCGGGTGCGGGTGAATCTGCAGGCCATGCGAAAATGGGCGCTGCAGTACGCCGTGCACACAAAAATCCTCTCCCCGCAGTCGCTGGTGGAACAGGTGAAAAGTGATCTGCGTGAAGCTGTGCAGCAATATGAACTTTGAGACGGGAGAAAAAATGAGAGAAAGTTTCAGCCAACTGGAAGAACGGACAAAGCGGGCAGCAACGCTCGATGAGCTTTTCTGCCTGTGGAAAGATGCGCACGCGGCGGAAGCGAATGCCGAAGGAAACACATTTCCCCTTTTGCACGAAAAAGGCAAAGCTCCGCAGGAGCCCAACGATCCCCGCTTTAAAGAGAGCTTTTGCCCTGACGGCGCAGCATCCTTTGACCGAAAGCATTTGCAAAGCGAAAAAACCAAGGTCGTATTTGTTCTGAAAGAATCCCATCTGGAAAAAACATCCAAGGTGAACTGCGCGGCACAATTGGACAAGTATTTCTGGTTTGGCGAGTGCGACCAGGATGACAAATCCTACAAGAGATATGCAGGAAACCTCAAAAAAGCAATGCGTGCGCTCGGTGAAGAAGTACAGGATGATCCGTTTGGGTATGTCAATCTCAATAAGCGCGGCGGATTCGGGCGCACAGACTACACGCGATTAAAAAATTATGCAAAAAGGTACCGCGCTTTCCTGAAAAGGCAGCTGGCGCTGATGGCGCCCGAAAAAATCGTGTTTTGTGGCTGCTATGACGGCGCGGCGGAATATCTGTTCGAGTTTTGTGACAACAAAGACAAAAAATGGAGACGGCAGCCGGTTTATGCAAGGCTCGAGGGCAAGCCGGTGACGCTCTATTACATCTATCACCCCGCCTGTACAAGATTTGAGAAATCGCTCGAGTATCTGAAAAATCAACCGGAATTATAAAAACTTCCCGCCCGGATTTTGCCGGGCGGGATTCTTTATTTATGTGCCGGAAAAGGGCCATCTGTGGTGATAGGATGAAAGCATCAAAGGAGGGAGCGTAAAATGGTTGGATTGATTGCATTTGGAAAAACCGCATCGGCGCTTGCAGCATTCGTCAAGACAGGTGACGTTTATTGCACGGAAGTACAGAGTGTGCTCACCACAAAGGAAGAGATCGAAGGGATATTGCAGGAGGAATACTACAAGTTCAACTGGGACAATGATTTACAGCCGGCGAAAGATGCGTGGGCAGAGGGTACGGAGAACACGCCGGTGCTCCTTGCCGCGCCGCTTGCCCGGGAGAACGCAGAGCAGGATCCAAAGACGATAAATCTTCTGGAAACAATGGCCGAACGATACGACCTGGTGATCGTTTCGGCCGTATTGGGCCAGAAAGACAGCGAATATGCACTGCCCGCAGCGCGTGTCTTTCGGGAAAAAGGTGTGAAGGTGTGCATGGTTGCCTGTTTTCCGCCCAAAACGGCGCCGGAAAAAGAAAGAGAAAAGGCGCAGGTGCAAAAAGCGCAGATCGAGCGGGAATTTGACCGGAGCATCCTCGACCTGGAAGAAATCCGCCGGCGAAACCTGAAAAACGAAGTTCCGGATCTCGAAAAAGTTCTCATGGATGATCATACATTGGCAAAAGTCAGTATGCGCGAGCGAATCATTGGGGAACTTGCCCTCCACCGATTGGCGCCTGCCCGAAGGTTGATCCTGTTGACAGAGGAATCGGCATATCTGGTATCAGATTATAAAATGGAGTCGGATGAAAGTCTGGTATACATTAACGCGCGGGGCGAGGGGGCAGCAATCGCGGAGAAAAGAATCCCAAGCGAGCTGCGTTCGCAGCAAGCTGTTCTCCCTACGGGCATTGTAGCGGGGCGGGACTTCTATATGCTGGCAGAGAAGTCCATGATGAACAGTCTTGAAAACAACCGCGTGGTTCTGGAAAAGCTGATCGCCCGCTATGAGCAGGTGGATTTTGTCGTTTCAGTCAGCATGCTGGCAAACGGACTATGCATGGTGGAATATATGGATTTTTTAATCGCACTATGCGAAACCCGAAACGTAAATCTTCGAATCCTGTGCGCGCCCGCGTTTTTTTTCGAAAAGCGTAAACAAGAACCACAACAGATCTTGCGTCATCACCTGAAAGAACGGGGGTTGGAGGTTGTATGGCTTGAAAAGCCGCAGAAACTGACTCTTGAAGCACTTATCGACAGAGAAATACCCGAAAAAGCAGTTTGGCAGCTGGAACAATGGCGTCTTTGAAAGAGGCTCAAAAATGGCTGAAATGATGATTTCGGTACCAGACGGATACACAGTAAAGGAAGATTGCTGTGAAATGCCGATGGATCAGGCTGTTGTCCTGCTGTGCAGTGAACAGCAAAAAAATTATGCCTGTGCCGTGCGAAAAGAGAATGGGACTGTGGCCCGACTGATACAGCTTTGGTATGTGTGCCCTTATTGCGGAGAGAAATTTTCAGATCCTTCGTCTTTTCAGGCAAAGAACAGAGAAAAAAACAAGTTGATCCCCGTCGAAAAAATTCATGATTGGGCGTATCCGCTTAGCGAAAAGTTCTTTGCACCGAAAATCGAGTTGACTACATTTGACAGACAGGCAGAAGCCGTTTTCTGCCCACATTGCGGGAGAATGTGCGAACCTTATTACGAATCACATGACTTTCAGCTGGAAGAGGACGAGAAAAAATTCTCTTTGAGGTATGAGATATCTGATTTGTGGGAACTGCTGGATCTGACAAAAGAGATCCAAAGCGAGACGTGTTTTGAATTTCCCATATATGAAAAAATCACATTTTATCGGGAACAGCACAGGGTGATTTTTAAGATATGCAGTGAAAAGAGGACGACAATTCTGACGCGTGACATCACCCAAATGCCCTCAATATGGCACCGTGCGTCAGTATACCGCCTTGGTTTTCGATATAAACAGGTGTTGCAGGCAGTCCGTCACTGGCTTGAGAAAGAATGGGAAAATGATTTTCCGTTTCAAAATGATGAGCTTACGGCGCAGCGTCTGGCGCTGCTGGTTCGCTATCCGGGATTTGGCCGGTCATTTTATGACGCCATTCCTTTTCAAAATGGTTCATTGGACCTGGACCCCAGTTTCGAAGATTCAGCGTCTTTTCTGTGCAGTCCAAAGAGGGCGCGTGAGGCATTAAAGATATCTTCACTGCCGCAGATCCACTCGGTGCGAAAGCTGTTTTTTGAACAGCAGGGACTGTTCTTCTATTTGAAAGAATGCGAGCTGTTATGGCAGATGCTGAAGGATCCGAATCTTCTGTGCCGCACGCTGCAGATCAGACACATTTTCCGGATTTTATCGGATCTTCACACCAGACCCGGAATATTCCTTTTTTTGCGCGATTTCTGCCGCGCAAAGGGCGGGAGGATTTTGGTGAATAAAATGATACGGAATTGGAATCTGCTGTTCCGCCAGGCTTTTCAGTATGTCCTTGGAAACGAGCAGGTGCGGAAAGAAATTTTGATAGGCAGATATCAAACGGTTCGATCATTTCTGCTGCAGCAGGGATATTCGATCCCAATCTGCGTGGATACAAATGGTATCGAGGATATCCGGATCAACGGCTTTCGGTTCCAGATCATCCGGACACGGAGCGAATGCCGCAGAGTGGGGCGGGAACTGCACAACTGTTTGCCGTATATCACCGAAGGGGAAATGGAAAACGCAGCGCTGATATCTATTCAGTCAGATGAAAAGGCAGTAGGGGCTATTGAAGTGGAACAAGGTGAAATCACACAGGCATACGCTGCATACAATGATCCGATCGGAATCGTCCCCGGGCTGCAAGAAGCAACTGAGCTGTGGGCAGCACACTTTAAATTAGTCGGAATGGAGAAATATTGAAATAAAAACCTATGAGCACCATGATTGGGCGCTCATAGGTTTTTTGTACAAGTTTGATCCAAGCGACTTTTCCCCAGGGCGGATATACGGATTCGTTGTTTCAAAGCCGCAGAATCGAATATTTTGAGGGAGTTCCTGCGGTGGAAAGCGAACATAACCGTCCGTCGGAATCATGATGCTGACGGACGGCTTCTGAGACATGTGGTGAAAATATTGATTTTTGATCTCCACTTCGTAACCAGTATGACGAAAGAAGGTGGGCAGAAATGTTCTCTGTGCAAAAACACTCCCCCTACATTTTTGCCGAGGGAGTGTCTGCAATACAAGTTAGGCCAAAAGATCCCCGATTCGTACCAGATCCGACGTGCAGAGAAGACCTTGACATGTAGCGTCAAACAGTTGTTCCGGAAGCGACTTGCCGGAACGAATCCATTCCGACAGGAGCAAAAGATCCGGCGGCGGAACGGCTGCTTTGGGGGGCAGATCTGTTTGACAAGGGTCGATTTCATTCAAAGAGAGAAAGCCTTCCTTCAGTGTGATGCCGGAAAGCCAAAACGAACCGTCTGCTTCGGGAAAGTTTCGGGATGCATTGCGGCAAGAGATAATTTCCACCACAACGCTCCATACAGGATTTCCATGTTCCTGTCGAAGCAGGATAAGATCTCCGGGATGGTAATCCTGTGCACGGCGTAGAAGTATCCCGGGCACCTGCGCACAAGGTGCTTCTACACCGATTCCGTTTTGATACAGTACCCAACGTGAATGAAGCGGTTGCCCGTCAAAACGAAACATCCATTCCCGTTTCCATTCGCAGTCCGGGCTGTATTCCCGAATGTCAAAAAGATAAGACCAGCCAGACGTCATCCATTCTTCACGCGAGAGATCGACCTCTTTCAGCAGATCTATTTGTCGATGGAAAAATTGTTTTCCGGCGGCATATGCTTCACCAAAAGAAGGAAACAAATCGACCACGGACGGATCGCGGAAGACCGGTGCACCGGATTCCGATTGCAGAAAGCAGTTCAAAAAATAGATCATAGGGCTAGATCCTGTCCTTTCATTTACTTGGGAATTTCGCGTTTCATGCCGCCGCATCGGGCACAGCGAAAGTTGACCCAGTTTTGGTTGCGACAACCTTCACGGGCACAGCCGATGGCGCCGCAGTTTGGACAACGGTACACCATTGAACCGCACATCATTCCATTGGGTTTTTTCATAAAACAAATAGCAGTCACAGAATCACATCTCCTTTCTGTCTTAAGTGTATACAGATTGATGGATGCAAAAGGGGCCACCCTGCGAAATGGATAAAATAAGATCATAAAAAATAGTGGCTGTCAGGAGCACTGACAGCCACTATTTTCTACAGTATGTTACAATCAATAGGTTTGTTTATGATTTTCAATCCAGTCTAAGACACTCTCGTAGCTGAACGATCCGTCCGCCATGCCAAGCCCCAGAGCAATCAAGTCGTCATCAGAGTATGTCATTCCCACACCGTTTACGTCCAGAAAGATTGTCAGCACATAGACTCCGATGCGTTTATTCCCATCGATAAAAGCATGATTCTTTACCAGCGTATAGCCCAGC
>CALXIJ010000101.1 GCA_944388335.1 uncultured Pygmaiobacter sp. | reverse complement strand
GCAGTTCCCTGCTATGGCGGAAGGGCTCCTAAAACCGCGGTAGAACGAATTTTGGCCATTCAGGGCGGTGGGGCCGGTGCGGTTCTGGTCTGCGCCTAGGGAAATCGCGCGTATGAGGACACACTGGCGGAGTTGCAGGACACGGTGCAAAAAGCGGGATTTTCGGTGATTGCTGGAGTTGCGGTGAGCGCGGAACATTCGATTGTTCGAAGGTATGCAGCGGGCAGACCGAATGAAGAGGACGCACGCCTACTCACAGAGTTTGCGGCGCGTATCCGCGACAAGATTACATCCGGGAAAAAGGATGGTCCAAAGATCCCCGGCAATCGCCCCTACAAAAAGACGGCGGAGATTGGCATTGTGCCCAAGGCGACCGCGGCCTGCGTGGGATGCGGGACCTGCGCGCAGATGTGTCCGGTTCAGGCAATCGACCCCGAGAACCCCAAAAAGGTGAGCAGAAAGGCCTGCATCTCTTGTATGTGCTGTGTTTCTGCCTGCCCGCATGATGCCAGAAAGGTCAATCCGCTGCTGGCCTTTGCGGTGAGCTTGGCACTGAAACGAGTCTGTTCCGAGCAAAAGGGATGCGAATTGTTTCTCTAAGTAGAGAAACAATTACGTTTTCGGAAGAGTTCAAAAGCAACCCTGAAAGGGTCAGATCTGAAAAGAAAAAGTGCCGGTGTTTTAAAACACCGGCACTTTTTTCTATCAGATGAGAGGGCCTCAAAGATCCTGTCGGACTGGAAGGTAGTTTGCCCGGTTATTCCAGTAATCATCCTTTGCCAGAAAGGCATACTGCGGAACGGTAATCTGGGAGGTGTAGCTCTCCTCGCTGTTGATCGGGATGACGATCTCCTCCTCCTGATAATTGCTGATCACGAGATAATCCTGTGGCGAGATACTGCCGAGGATGGGGAGGAATTCGTCCAAAAGACCATTCTTGCAGGAGAGGGTCAGTTCTGTCACCTGCCCATCTTGGCAGTCCACTGCATACCGGTAATGGGAGATTTCCCGGGTCTGCGGATCGGCGTCGGTGATGTCCGCGACGATCTTGCCATCCAACACAAATTGAATATAAGAGGTATCGCTGTCGAAGAAGGGGAGATCTTCGCACAGAAGTACCTCTTCGCCGCTTTTTAGATCGATGCGGCTCACATTCCCGTGATCCTCGGTTGTCGGATTGATGGCGTAGAGAAAGTTTTGATCGGTGGTTGTGACGCTCCGCCGCCCATCCGGGGCATAGCCTGCCCGATAGGGGTCGCTTTTCTCTCCCGTGTCCAGATTATAGACGGAGTAGACAAAAGCATCCTGCGAGGAATCCGGGAGAAAGGACAGGATAATCAGGCTGTGTTCAAAAGCGCCGTACAGCCAGGCGGAATCCTCATAGGTAAAAAGAGAGTGCGCTTCTCTGCGAGAAAGATCAAATGCACAGAGAACTTTTTGGGGGGTGCTGCCCTGTTCAAGATAGCGCAGACCGAAAAAGAGCTGATCCTCATTTGCGGCGACGGCATCGACAAAGTTTTGGTCAAAATCAAATTCAAATAATTTGGTCCGGGTCATGCCATCCAAAGAGATCTCCCACAAAATATCCGGCGTTCCCGTTACAAATTCAAAACAGGTAATGCAGAACAGCCGTGTCTTTGAGGAGTTCATAAACAAAACGCCGCCCATCTGGGAAAACCACGCCGGGCAGGTGTCGTCAGTATGCCGGCACCCCGGGTTGGGACACAAGGGGGTCCTGACGCGGCTGGCATAGTCGATATAGTAGAGCACCATCCCGCCGTCTGTGAGGGGAACCAGCTGATAGGCACCGTCGGAAGAAATCGCAGTCTGTGAGGCGCCCCCATTCGAGGTCACCATCTGCAGGTCTCCGCCGCGGATTGGATACAGTGAATGATCCACCTGAGTCGACAAAAGGGTCCCGGACACAGAGGAGGAAGAATCAACCTCCTGCGCGCAGGCGGAAAAGAAAAGTATTGCGGCCATCAAAAGACAAAATCCCTTTTTCATCCTTTTCGCCCTCCTTTAAGATCCGCTCAGCCCGTGAGTACGGATAGATCAAGATGGAAAATCGAGAATGAAAATTAACTGCTGTATCGGGAATCGACATTTTCGATCAGCTGCATCTTTGTCGAGTCGTTGTTGACATAATCCTGCTTTTTCATCAGCGCATAGAGCATGTCATACCCCTCTGCCTGTAGCTTGGAACCGTCCGCCAACGTATCGGTATAAAGAACCCTTTCCCCACCGACCTCGACGAGGTAACTGTCTTCGGTTTCGGCAAGGACATTGAAAAAATAATGGCGGGCATCCCCGCGAAAGGTCAGATCATAGGTCAGAGATAGGGGATAGTACTGCCCTGTTTCGACCGAAACAGCCCAGCGCAGGGTCTCATCCGAGGAATCGGACAAAGACTCGAAAATCACATAGTCATCCAGCACCTTGACGATCGCGGGAGACGCACCTCCCTGTAGTTCAAGGGATTCACAGATCACCCGGTGTGTGCCGGTCGAGAGATCCCGCACCGAGAACCGACTGCTTTCAAAGTCATATTCAAAGAGAAGAGGAAAGGCGATATAACAGCTCAATTCATCCCCCTCGTATTGCAGAAGATCCTGCCGCGCACCATCCGAAAGCGAGTACAAAAATACCTTCATGATGGGGTTTTGGGATAGGCCTGAATCAGAGGAATCGGGTATTTCTATTGTTTTTAGGATGAGGCTCTCCCCGACGGCCCCCATGATGTACTCCACGTCAGAGGACTGCTTCAGATCCTTGGTTTCACCGGAGACAAGATCCATGCTCTGGGTGAGATAGGTTGCGTCTGGTGTATTCGTCCCGTTATCGGTGACCTGTACCAGATTGTAGTAAAGCCGTTTGCCGTCGGTGAGAATTCCATAGATCAGATCCTCTGCGGGGTCAAAGGCCTGAATGGTCTTTCGCTCCCCGCTTGCAAGGTCCATCTCCACAATACACGCAGTCTCATTTTCCTCCTTGCCAGACAGGTTCGGATAGAACAGATAGAATTTCTCCCCGACAAAGAAAGGAACTGCATCGCGGCCGAGAAAACCGGGACAGGAGGAGTCAGAGTGGGTGCATTCCGGACGGCTGCACAGCACGACCTTCTTTTGAGACGCATAATCGGTGTAAAAGAGTTTGCCGCCAATACATTCAAAATAACCGGTATCTGTGGCGCAGTGCGCGTAACCGTCGGTATCGGTGGCCATTCGCCATGTGATGGCGGGCGGTGCGCTCTTGGCAGGTGAAGAGGTTTCACGGCCGGAGCAGCTGGAAAACAAAAGGAACATCCCCAAAAGGGCGCCTGCAAAAAAGAAGATGCATCTTTTCATTGCGCTCCCACCTTTCCAATGCATTTACAAAAAAATTATAGCTTAAAACAGCTTTTTAAAAAATTAGAGGATTACACAAAGATTACGCTTGTAAACATACGTTACGAGAAAGACCTTTTTCTGCAACGGAAGGTGAAAAGACAGAGGAAAACTTGAAAAAACTGTTGCAGATCGCTCTTTATGCGGTTGAATCCAGAAAACGGATGGGAAAATTGGTGAAAATGATTCTACAATTCTCCCCCAAAATCATTTACGATAAAAAGAAAGGAAACTTTTTGGATACATCGGGGAGGGATAAAAGATGCGAAGGGTGAATGCATTCCTCTTAGCAGCCTTTTTGGTTTTGGGGATGATTTTCTCAGGCTGCACAAAAAATCCCTCAACGCCGCAGTCTCAGCTCGAGCTGCAGGGCGGGAACACCGTCTCCTCGTCATTGGAGCAGCTGACGAAATGGGGAACTTCAAGTTGTGCTGTGCAAAGCGGCTACTACTATATTGAGCAAAATACGATTTACTATATCGACTATGCCTCCCAAAAGAGAATTGCACTCTGCAGCCGGCCGGAATGTGAGCACAAGGACGAAACCTGTGATGCGAAACTGGAACGGTATGCCGTGATTTTTTCGACCGGCGAACAACTGTATCTTTATTATCCGGAAATGCTTGGGGGTTCCGATGCGCAGGATGCGGTTTCCAGAATTGATGTTATGGAGATGGATGGAAGCAATCGGAAAACTTTTTATACATTTGACCTCTACGATACGATTATAGAAGATCTCTATACAGACGGAAAAGATCTCTATTTTATTCTGAACAGTTGCGATTTAAAAAATGGTGAATATGTTAATTTCAGATATGAGCTTGTCCGCCTTAACCTGAAAACAGCAGAAAGAGAGAAGATCAAAGATTGCGCTGAAAACGAGTTTTTAATGGGTGGAACATCGGATTATTTCTTTCTTAAAAAGTTAATCTATCCACCGGAAGAAATGCAAAATATCAATCTCAGACATCAGGCTTTTGTGTATGATCGGCTGGATCAGAAAGAGGTTCTTATTGAAGAATGGGACAACGCTGAGGCCGTCGGGTATTTCAATAAGGGCAAGCTGTATTTGGCAGACTATGACACCTTTGATGTCGCACAGATTGATCTGGCATCTGGGCAGAGAGCCGATTTGGTGCAGGGGGAAGAGATCCTATCCCAGATCGGCACAGCGGAAGGGGAAAAATATTTTCCATCCCTGAAATATATTTCTGAAAAATATTTGTATTTCGAGCTGACACAGTCAAGCGGTGAAAAAAGGATGTTGGGGATTGATCTTGAAAACCATAGAACGAAAGAATTCACACTGAGCTATCAGATACGCACGGACCACGATGAATATGAGCAATTCTGGACGATTCTCGCATCGAACAACGGGCAGTATCTGGTGTGCTGCGGTGTTCAAGAGGTACCCATTGTAGACACCCTGTCCAATGGCGCCCAGATAAGCAGAACGGTACCGGAGTATCAATACGGTCTGATCACACAGCAGGACTTTTTTGAGGGAAACGCCGAGGGCCTTGTCCCGATCGAAAATATAGATCTGGTCTGGAGATAGGAAAAAAGAAAAAGCTGTGGGAGAAATTCCCTAAAGGAGAAAAACGAAAGAGGGCTTTCGGAAGCGTCCCTCCACAGCGCGCACCTCTTGGCAAGAGACAAAAAGCAAAGCAGAACGAAAAAAGGAGAGAACTATGCAGACGCAGCAGATACAGGCTACCCCACTGCTTGAGGTGCAGGAGGTGATAAAGAGCTATCCGGTAAAGGGGGTGCGGAGGGGATCGCACAGCCGCGTCAAGGCGCTGGACAAGGTTTCCTTCCGGCTGGGACCGGGGCTGTACGGTCTGGTCGGCCCGAACGGAGCGGGAAAATCCACCTTGATGAACATCATCACCTGCAATCTGATGCAGGACAGCGGGTCGGTATTCTGGAACGGAAAAAATATTCATCACCGGCAAGAACGCTTTTTTTCGGTGCTCGGATATATGCCGCAGCAGCAGGGACTCTATCCCGGCTTTACCG
>CALXIJ010000100.1 GCA_944388335.1 uncultured Pygmaiobacter sp. | reverse complement strand
CCATGCGCGCCCGCGGCGCCGACCTGACCGACATCGCGGTGCTGGTGGTCGCGGCGGACGACGGCATCATGCCCCAGACCATCGAGTCGATCAACCACGCCAAGGCGGCGAACACCACCGTCATCGTCGCGATCAACAAGATGGATAAGCCGGAGGCCAACCCCGAGCGGGTCAAGGAGCAGCTGACCAAGTATGAGCTGGTTCCCGAGGAGTGGGGCGGCGACACCATCTGCGTGCCGGTGTCTGCGCTGACCGGGCAGGGCATCCCCGATCTGCTCGAGAGCATCAACCTCGTCGCCGAGGTCAAGGAGCTCAAGGCGAACCCGCACCGCCGCGCCAAGGGCGCGGTGATCGAGGCCCGTCTGGACAAGGGGCAGGGCCCGATCGCGCCCGTTCTGGTCCAGAACGGCACGCTGGACAAGGGCGACTGCATCATCGCCGGCACCGCTGTGGGCCGGGTGCGGGTGATGCGGGACGACAAGGGCCGCTCGATCGAGTCGGCCGGCCCCTCCACCCCGGTGGAGATCACCGGCCTGACCGAGGTGCCGGATGCCGGCGACCTGTTTGAGGCGGTCGAGGATGAAAAGCTCGCCCGCGAGCTGGCCGAGCAGCGCGCCACCCGTCAGCGGGAAGAGCAGTGGGGCAGCTATCAGAAGGTCACGCTGGACAATCTGTTCAGCCAGATCGCGGAGGGCGAGCGCAAGGAGCTGCCCATCGTGGTCAAGGCGGATGTGCAGGGCTCGGCCGAGGCGGTCAAGCAGTCGCTGGAGAAGATCTCCACCGACGAGGTGCGGGTGCGGGTCATCCACGCCGGCGTGGGCGGCATCTCCAAGAGCGACGTCATGCTGGCGGCGGCCTCGAACGCCATCATCATCGGCTTCAACGTCCGTCCCGACCCCGTCGCCAAGGCGGAGGCCGCGCAGGCCGAGGTCGAGATGCGGATGTACCGGGTCATCTACGACGCGATCAACGACGTCACCGACGCGATGAAGGGCATGCTCGCCCCCAAGATCCGGGAGGTCGAGCAGGGCCGTCTGGAGGTGCGCAACGTCTTCAAGATCTCCTCGGTGGGCACGATTGCCGGCAGCTATGTGCTGGAGGGCAAGATCACCCGCGGCAGCAAGATCCGTCTGGTGCGGGACGGCGTGGTCATCACCGAGGACGAGATCAGTTCGCTGCGCCGGTTCAAGGACGACGTCAAGGAGGTCGCCGCCGGATACGAGTGCGGCGTCGGGCTCGCAAAATACAACGATATCCACGAGGGGGATATCTTCGAGGCCTATATTCTGGAGGAATACCGCGACTAAAATGCGGCAGGATAAAGAGGTCGCAGGGCCAAAGGCCGCCGGCGCCCGTTTGGGCTGCCGCAGGGCCGTGGCCTGTTTTGGAGAAGGAGAAACACAACAATGGCACAATCCAACAATATGGGCCGTCTCGCGGAGGATATGAAGCGGGAGCTCATTGACATCATCGGCCGGATGAAGGACCCCCGCCTTGGGGGGCTGCTCACCGTCATGCGGGTGGAGATCACCCCCGATCTGGATCTGGCGAAGGTCTATATCAGCGTGATGGGCCGGCAGGAGGACGCCTGCAAGACGGCGGTCGCCGCCCTCAACCACGCATCGGGCCATGTGCGCAGCGAGATCGCAAAGCGGATGCACATCCGCAAGAGTCCCGCCTTCCGCTTTATCGAGGACGACGGCGCGGCCTACGCGGCTCATATCAACAAGATTTTGGGGGAGTTGCACCATGACTGAACGAATCGACCTTGCCAAGACGCTGCAGATGCTCGGGCAGGCCGAGGACATTCTGCTCATCTGCCACAAAAACCCCGACGGCGACACGCTGGGCTCGGCCGGCGCGCTGCAGCACGCGCTGCAGGCGCAGGGCAAGCGGGTCGCGATCTTCTGCAGCGACAAGATCGCCGAGAAGTACGGCTATATGCAGCTGGCGCTGTATGACGGCAGCTGGGAGCCGGGGTATGTCGTCGCGGTGGACGTCGCCGGCATCCAGCTGTTCGGGGAGGCGGCCTCCGGCTACCTCAAGCGGGTGGACCTGTGCATCGACCACCACCCCAGCAACGCCGGCTATGCCGAGGCGACCATGCTGGAGGAGGACTCGGCCGCGACGGCGGAGATCATCTACCAGCTGATCGGGATGATGGGGATCGAGATGACCAAGGTGATGGCGGACTGCCTTTACACCGGCATCTCGACCGATACCGGCTGCTTTAAGTTCACCAACACCACCCCCCGCACCCACCGGATCGCGGCGGAGCTGATGGAGCAGGGGGCGGATTTTGTCCGGCTCAACGAGGTCCTCTTCGAGAGCAAGAGCCAGCAGCGGCTGGCCATCGAGCGGATCGCTCTGTCCCATCTGGAATACCACTTCGACAACCGCTGCGCGCTGATGTATGTCACCCGGGAGGAGATCGAGCGCACCGGGGTGGAGAACAGCGACCTCGAGGGGATCACCAGCATCCCCCGGATGATCGAGGGGGTCGTGGTCGGCATCACGATGCGCCAGCTTGAGAGCGGCAGCTACAAGGTCAGCGTGCGCACCTCCGGCAACATCGACGCCTGCAAGATCTGCGCGGCGCTGGGCGGCGGCGGACACATCCGTGCCGCCGGGTGCGAGTTCTTCGGCAATCTGGAGAACGCCAAGGCGGCGGTGCTGGCCGAGGTGAAAAAGCAGATATGAACGGCATCCTGATCGTCGACAAGCCCGCCGGCTGGACCAGCTTTGACGTGATCGCCAAGCTGCGGGGTGCGCTGCACACCCGCAAGATCGGCCACTCCGGCACGCTGGACCCGCTGGCCACCGGGGTGCTGCCCCTCTTTGTGGGGGGCGCGGTCAAGGCGGTCGACCTGCCCCAGAACCATCAAAAGAGCTATCTTGCGACCCTGCGCTTCGGGGTGCACACCCCGACCGGGGACCTCGAGAGCGAGCCGGATGAGCTGCGCCCGGGTGCAGTGCGCAGGGAGCAGCTTGCGGCGGTGCTGCCCGGCTTTCTCGGCCCCGGCGAGCAGCTGCCCCCGATGTACTCGGCAGTCAAGGTCAACGGCCAGCCGCTCTACAAGGCCGCCCGCGCCGGGCGGCAGGTGGAGCGCAAGGCCCGCCCCATCGAGATCTTCTCGCTGGAGTGCGTCGGCCCCGGCGCGGGGGAGAACGAGTGGCAGGTCGCGGTGCGCTGCTCCAAGGGAACCTATATCCGGGTGCTGGTCGAGCAGATCGCCGAGCGGCTGGGCACCGTCGCGGTGATGAGCGGGCTGCGCCGCACCGCCAGCGGGGACTTCACGCTGGAAGACGCCCACCCGATGGAGGAGATCCTCGCGCGGGCGGCTCAGGGCCGGGCCGAGGAGCTGCTGCTGCCGGTGGACAGCGTCTTTGCGGCGCTGCCCCGGCTGGATGCCTCGGCGGAGCTGGCGAGCCGGCTGTGGCACGGCGCGCCGACCCATGTCCGGCTCGCGGACGGGCTCTACCGGGTCTATGCCGAGGGGGCCTTTCTGGGCCTCGCCTCGGCGGAGGAACGGGTCGTCCGGGTCAAAAAGCTGTTCTGCGAGCGGCAGGACTGAGCGGCGGCGCGCCCGCTGTGCGGGGCCGCCGGTGCGGGGCGGATGGCCGGAAAAGGGCGCAGGAGAGCGCTGTGCTGCGGAAAGCGGCAGCGTGAGCAAAAAGACATTTTATGCGCGGTTCCTGCGCAGCCTCCCGCCGGAAGAGACGGGCGGTGCGGGGGCATGAGAGAAAAAACAAACCGGTGAAAGGAAGTTCGGAATGCAGGATCTGATCCAAAAACCGAATAAACCGCTGGCCGCGGCGCTGGGCTACTTTGACGGGGTACATCTTGGCCACCGCAGGGTGCTCGGCGCGGCGGTGGAGGCCGCCCGGCAGGGCGGGATGGACAGCGGGGTGTTCACCTTTGTCTTTGGCGGGGAGAACCCGATCAAGGGGGACGCGATCCTCTCGCCGGCGGAGCGGCGGCATCGGATTGCCGGCCTCGGCCTCGACTGGTACTATTGCCCCGATTACGACAGCTTCTGTGATCTGACCCCCGAGCAGTTTGTGGACGAGGTCCTGATCGGGCGGATGAATGCCGCGGCGGTCTTCTGCGGGGACAACTTCACCTTCGGGCAGGGGGGCGCGGGCAATGTGCCGCTGCTGCGCCGGCTCTGCGCCGCGCGGGGGATCACCGTCACGGTGGTGCCGATGGAGCAGTGGGGGGGCCGGCCGGTCTCCTCGACCCGGATCCGGGAGCTGCTGCGCGCGGGGCAGGTCGAGCAGGCGAACGAGATGCTCGGCGCGCCCTATGCGCTGGTGGCGCCGGTCGCCCACGGCAAGCAGATCGGCGGGGCAAAGCTGGGCTTTCCGACCATCAACCAGCGGTATGCGGCCGGGATGCTGCTGCCCCGCAGCGGGGTCTACCTCACGCAGGCGGTGGTCGCCGGCAGGCGGTATCCCGCGGCAACCGGCCTCGGCGACCGGCCGACGGTGAACGGCACCGACATCACCTGCGAGAGCTTTCTGATCGGGTTTGACGGCAACCTCTACGGGGACGAGGTGCGGCTGGAGTTCTTCCACTACCTCGAGCCGACCCGCCGGTTTGACTCCCTCGAGGGGCTGCGGGACTGCATCGCCGATGCGGCGAGCCGGTCCAACGCGTTTTTTGCCTCCTGCGGGCTGCAGATCGGCCAGCCGGAGCAGTCCTGAGCGGGCCGCCGGCCCCCCGATCGGGGAGGCGCTTTGGTCCGCCGGGGAAAGGAATGAAAAAAACTTTACACTGCGGGCAGGTTGTGGTATAATAATTTAGCTTACCCGGGCTCAGGTTGCGGTGCTCCGACCCCTCCTTGGTCCGAGGCAGATTTTAAAACGTAAGGAGAAACAAAGCATGAAGAGCAAATCCGAGATCATTGCCGAGTATCGTCTGTCCGAGACCGATACCGGATCCCCCGAGGTTCAGGTCGCACTGCTCACCGAGCGGATCAACCACCTCACCGAGCACATGAAGGCGAACAAGCACGACTTCCACAGCAACCGTGGTCTGCTGAAGATGGTCGGCCGCCGCCGCAATCTGCTCGCCTATCTGCAGAAGAAGGACATCGAGCGGTACCGCGCTCTGATCGCCCGTCTGGGTCTGCGTAAATAAGTTGCTCCAAAAAAGGACAGCCGGTTTCCGGCTGTCCTTTTGGTGATTTTAGGGGCATTCAGCGTTTAGCGGTAAACTGAGCGTTTTAGTTTGTGCAAAACGCTGAGTTTATTGCTAAAACTGGCTGCCTCTGGGATCCCGATAACATGATCTGTATAAGGAGGCAAAGTTCTATGGTCGCAGAATTCACTTCCCGCCTTGAGACCTTCCCGAATTACAAGGTCTTCAAAACCGAGCTGGCAGGCCGCCCGTTTGTGGTCGAGACCGGCAAGATGTGCTGCCTGTCCAACGGCAGCTGCATGGTGCGGTACGGCGACACCGCCGTGCTGTGCAACGTCACGATGAGCGAGAAGCCCCGCGAGGGGATCGACTTCTTCCCGCTCAGCGTGGACTTTGAGGAAAAGCTCTACTCGGTCGGACGGATCCCGGGCAGCTTCATGCGCCGGGAGGGCCGTCCCGGGGAAAAGGCGATCCTCACCAGCCGGGTGGTCGACCGCCCGATCCGCCCCCTCTTCCCCAAGACGATGCGCAACGACGTCTCGGTGGTCATGACGGTCATGAGCGTTGATCAGGACTGCAGCCCCGAGATTGCCGGCATGATCGGCACCTCGATCGCGCTGTCGATCTCGGACATCCCCTGGAACGGGCCGATCGCCGGGGTGCTGATGGGCCTTGTCGACGGGCAGCTGGTGGTCAACCCCACCGAGGCGCAGCGGGAGGTCAGCGACCTCTCCCTCACCGTCGCCGCCACCGAGCAGAAGATCGTCATGATCGAGGCGGGCGCAAATGAGGTGGACGAGGCCACGATGCTGGACGCCATCAAGGCCGCCCACGTCGAGATCAAGAAGATGATCTCCTTCATCAACGGGATTGTCGATGAGATCGGCAAGCCGAAAAAGCAGTTTGAGGTCGTCGATCTCGACTTCGACCTGCTGATGCGGGTGCGGGACAAATATCTGGATGACTTCAAGGCCGCGATGGATACCGACGACAAGAATGTGCGGGACGCGCGGCTCGCCCCGATCCGGGACCGTCTGGTCGAGGAGTTCGGGGAGGAGGCGGACGCCGCCACCATCGAGCTGCTGATGTACAAGATGCAGAAGTTTGTCGTCCGCCGCTGGCTGCTGGACGAGGGCAAGCGGGTGGACGGCCGCGGCATCAATGAGATCCGTCCCCTCGCGGCCGAGGTCGGTCTGCTGCCCCGCGCCCACGGCAGCGGGATGTTCACCCGCGGCCAGACACAGGTGCTGACCGTCGCGACCCTCTCGAACGGCCGGGACGCCCAGATCATGGACGACATCAGCACCCAGAATGAGAAGCGGTATCTCCACCACTACAACTTCCCGCCCTATTCGGTGGGCGAGGCCCGCGCGCCCCGCAGCCCCGGCCGGCGGGAGATCGGCCACGGCGCGCTGGCGGAGCGCGCGCTGATCCCGGTGCTGCCCAGCGAGGAGGAGTTCCCCTACACCATCCGTCTGGTGTCGGAGGTGCTCTCCTCCAACGGCTCGACCAGTCAGGCCTCGATCTGCGGCTCGACGCTGGCCCTGATGGATGCCGGCGTGCCGATCAAGGCGCCGGTCGCCGGCATCTCCTGCGGCCTGATCACCGAGGGGGACCGCTGGATGACCATGCTGGACATTCAGGGGGTCGAGGACTTCCACGGCGACATGGACTTCAAGGTCGGCGGTACCCACAAGGGCATCACCGCGATCCAGATGGACATCAAGATCGACGGCCTGACCTACGACATCATCGCCGACGCGTTTGAAAAGTGCCGCAAGGCCCGCAACTATATCATCGACGAGATCATCCTCAAGGCGCTGCCCGCCCCGCGGGAGCAGCTCTCTCCCTACGCCCCGAAGATGGTCAGCTTCATGATCGACACCGACAAGATCCGGGACGTCATCGGCAAGGGCGGCAAGGTCATTCAGGACATCTGCGCCAAGTGCAACTGCAAGATCGACGTCGAGGAGGACGGCAGGGTCAGCATCACCGCCGTCAGCCGCGAGGATCTCAACCGCGCGGTGAGCATCGTCAAGATGATCGTCGAGGACCCGGAGGTCGGTGCGATCTACAAGGGCAAGGTCACGAGGCTGATGAATTTCGGCGCGTTCGTCGAGATCGCCCCCGGCAAGGAGGGCCTTGTGCACATCTCCAAGCTGGACACCAAGCGGGTCGAGCGGGTGGAGGATGTCGTCGCGGTCGGCGACGAGCTGCTGGTCAAGGTCACCGAGATCGACCAGCAGGGCCGCATCAACCTCTCCCGCAAGGACGCGCTGGCCGATATGGCAAAGCGTCAGGCGCAGAAGGCGGCGCAGGAGAACCAGTAAGGCGCGCGCTGAGGGATCCCCCGCAGAGTGCGGCCCCTTTGCCGGTTGTTCTTGACCGTCATCGCAGAAAAAAGAAACAGAGCAGGGCAGGCCCGCGGCGGCCTGTCCTGTTTTTTGTAAAAAGAGCCCCGGGCGATTCTGAGGATAGGAAAGCGCCCGCGCCAAAGCGGCGTTTCCCCTTTTATCCCGCCGCACAAAATGCCGCGGTCGTTCTTTGCACATCCCGCAAAACGGCGCCGTGCGGCAAAATCCGTCTTGCCGTTTTGGGACAAAGTTGCTATACTGAAGGTGCGGCCGGTCCGGCGCCGCCGCGATTGCGCCGGGCCGGACCGAAAGCGAGCCGTCCCGGCGCCGCGAAAACGGCGGCCCGGACGGAGGAAGTATTTGGATTCTTTTGGGAATGCAGCCTTTTGGCATTCCCAGTTTGGCAAGACAAAAAACGAAAAAACGGAGGTCTTTGGTATGGCAGCTGAAAAATTCTATCTCTGCACCCACTGCGGCAATCTGGTCGGGATGGTCCACAGCTCCGGCGTGCCGATCATCTGCTGCGGCGAGCCGATGAAGGCGCTGGTCCCCAACACGGTGGACGCCGCCGGGGAGAAGCACCTGCCGGTCGTCAGCCGGGAGGGGGACAAGGTCATCGTCGCGGTCGGGTCGGTCGCCCATCCGATGGTGGAAGAGCACCTGATCCAGTGGGTCTATCTCGAGACCAGCCGCGGCGGCCACCGCTGTGCGCTGTCGGCGGGTGAGGAACCCAAGGCGGTCTTTGTGCTGGCCGAGGGCGAGGAGCCGGTCGCGGCCTATGCCTACTGCAACCTGCACGGGCTGTGGAAGACCGCGCTGTAACCGCAGTGCCGGATTTGCGCAAACTGCGCCGCAAAACTGCGCCGCAAGACTGCGAAGAGAACAGAAAAAAAGGGACGAGGAGCGGGCGCGGCGGGCTGCCGGGCCCGCTCCTTTTGGCACAGTGCTCGGCACGGCGCTCGGCACGGCGCGCCCAAAGGGCGGCCGCCGGATGCGCGGGGACCAATAAAATAGAGAGAAGAGCGGGGGATTGGTTTTGAGACCGTATGTTCACAGGGTACAATATTACGAGACCGATAAGATGGGGATCGTCCACCACGCCAACTATATCCACTGGATGGAGGAGGCGCGGGTCGATTTTCTCGAGCAGATCGGCTGGAGCTTTGACCGTCTGGAGGCGCTGGGAGTGGCCTCGCCGGTGCTGGCGCTGCGCTGCGAATACAAAAAGCCGACCCGCTTCCCCGAGCGGGTGACGGTCAGGGTGCGCCTTTGCGCCTACCGCGGGGTGCGGATGACCATCTCCTACCGGATGGAGAACGAGGCGGGGGAACTGGTCTTTGCGGGGGAGAGCGACCACTGCTTCCTCGACGCCAGCGGACTGCCGGCCCGGCTGCGCCGGACGCTGCCGGAGTTTGACGCGGCACTGACCGCCCTACTGGAAGAAAAGGACTGATCCGGATGCGCCTCCCGCTTCCTCCCGAAAGGGCGGACTGCGGCACCCGGGCGGAAAGCGGCTCCGCGGTCACACGCGAGGGACGGCACAGCCTTTGCATCTGTTCCGGCAGCCCCTCTTTTTTTCACCAACCCCCGCAAAGGACCTATGGAAAAATGCAGCCTGCGGGCGTCTATCGCGCTTTGTCTGGTACAAAATAAAAGGCGCTGCCCTTTGTGCAGCGCCTTTTGCTGTCTTACAGAGTGGTTTGGCATCATTAGGGCAGGATGCGGGAGATCTGCCCAAGGAAGAACGGCAGATACAGCGCCGGCTTTCGATCACGGCGAACCGGCAGACCGGGACGCTTTAAAAGTAAAACAGCTCTTCAAACTTTTTATCCAGCGCAATGCAGAGAATCAGCGCCAGCTTTGCGGTGGGGCTGAATTGTCCCGTCTCGATGGAGCTGATTGTGTTCCGGGATACGCCGACCATCCCTGCCAGCTGTGCCTGAGACAAATTCAGCTCCGCCCGCGCTTCTTTGAGGCGGTTTTTCAGCACCAGCTTATCATCCATCTCGCTCACCGCCTTACAGAGCCGCGGAGGACGCGATCAAACCGCAAATATAGGATACGGACATAACCGACACCAATGCGGTGTAGGCGATTGCCGTGGCAAGATCGTATTTTCGGCGGAGCTTGCGGAATTTCACCCAATGTATCGTCATATCCGAACTGAAAATAAGTGCCCACAGCCCCCAGTTGATCCCCTTGCCGGCAAGGATCTGCGCGATGAAAAAAACAGCAGCCAAAATCAGCTGAATGAAGACTGCGGTTTTGCAGGCCTGACGCAGGATCTCCTGTTCATATACGTCCTGATTTTTGTTTTCCGCCCGGCTTTTTGCCAGAATTTCGTCCTTGTTCATATCGGTGCCTCCTTATCTGATGGCAAGTTTACTTTGCATGGATCAATCATAGCACTGCCAAGTACACTTGTCAACAATGCCCGGCAGAACGGGTCCTGTCTTCGGCCGAAAAAAGCGGCGCTGTTCTGGCTGTGCGGCGCTCCTGCCAAAGAGTGCGGGCGGTGCGGCGGGCTTTGCTTTTGGGGGCCGATTGTGATACAATAAAACAAATATTGTCTGCTTGCAGCGCGGCCCGGCGGCGGTCTGCCGGGCAAAATGGGGAGGATGTCTCATGAGGATCGTAATCAAGGTAGGCACATCGACGCTGGCACACGCGACCGGTCAGCTGAATATCCGGCTGATCGAGCGGCTGTGCAAGGTCATCGCCGACATCAAGAACAGCGGGGTGGAGGTCATCATGGTCTCCTCCGGCGCAATCGGCATGGGGGTGGGCAAGCTCTCGCTCCCCCAGCGTCCCACCGATGTTCCGGGCAAGCAGGCGGCCTCTGCGGTGGGTCAGTGCGAGCTGATGTATGTCTACGACAAGGAGTTCGAGCAGTACCATCACGTGGTCGCCCAGATGCTGCTGACCAGCTATGAGATCGAGAATGAGCACTGCCGCCACAACATCGAGAACACGCTGCAGCGGCTGATGGATTACCGGGTGCTGCCGATCGTCAACGAGAACGACACCGTCGCCACCGAGGAGCTGGGCATCGGGGAGAACGACACCCTCTCGGCGATTGTGGCGACGCTGGCCAAGGCCGACCTGCTGATCATCCTGTCGGACATCGACGGGCTGTTTGACAGCGACCCGAAGAAGAACCCGGACGCCAAGCTGATCGAGCGGGTGGAGAAGATCACCCCCGAGATCTTCGCGCTGGCCGGCGGTGCGGGCTCCAGTCTCGGCACCGGCGGGATGGAGACCAAGCTGCGCGCCGGCCTCGTCGCGAACGGCGCGGGGATCCCGATGGTGATTATGAACGGCAAGCGGCCGGAGATGCTGTATGACCTGATGGAGGGCCGGCCGGTGGGCACCCGTTTTGAGGGGAGGCGTGCAGAATGACGACACAGGAACTTCTCGACCGCGCAAACGCGGCAAAGCACAGCGCCGCGTTTGCCCAGAGCGAGCGCAAGGATGCGCTGCTGCGCAGCATGGCCGGCGCCCTGCGGCAGCAGAAAGAGGAGATCCTCGCGGCGAATGCGGAGGATCTCGCGGCGGCAAAGGAACAGGTCAGCGAGGTGATGCTGGACCGGCTGCGGCTGACCGAGGACCGGATCGAGGGGATGGCCTCCGGTCTGGAGCAGGTCGCGCAGCTGCCCGATCCGGTGGGGCGGGTGCTGCGGCGGACGGTGCGGCCCAACGGGCTCGAGATCCGGAAGATCTCGGTGCCGCTGGGGGTCATCGCGATCATCTACGAGTCCCGCCCCAATGTCACCGCCGACGCGGCGGCCCTCTGCCTCAAGGCGGGCAGTGCCTGTGTGCTGCGGGGCGGCAAGGAGGCGATCCGCAGCAACCGGGCGATCGTCGCGGCGCTGCGCGCGGGCGCAGAGGCGGCGGGCTTTGACCCGGATCTGATCTGCCTTGTCGAGGATACCAGCCGGGCCAGTGCGACCGAGCTGATGACAGCCGAAGGCAAGATCGACCTGCTGATCCCCCGCGGCGGCGCGGGGCTGATCCGGGCCTGCGTCGAGAACGCGACGGTCCCCTGCATCGAGAC
>CALXIJ010000099.1 GCA_944388335.1 uncultured Pygmaiobacter sp. | reverse complement strand
TTGCCGAGGTCGGCGACCCGCTTCCCCGCAGCTGAACAGCGCGCGTACCGAGTGCATACCGGGAAACGGTTTTCGCCGGCAGCCCTATTTTCCGGCCGCCGGCTCTTTTTTCTCTTTTGTGCAAATGTTTTCCTGCAATACCCATAAAAAAAGAACGCAGTCCGGCGGGAGGAGTCCGCCTTTCTGCGTTCCTTTTTTTGTATTACATGAATCGGATCCGATGTCCGGGCAGATCAGGCCTCGTAGAGGACCTCACCGCCGACCACCGTCATCCGGCAATCCATGACAGCCTCAATGTCCTCGACCGGGTTCTTCGCGAGGACTGCGAAATTGGCGCGCTTGCCCGGCTCGATCGAACCGAGGGTATCCTTCACCGAGCACAGCTCAGCGGAGACCAGCGTACCGGCGCGCAGCGCATCCCAGTTGCTCATCCCGGCACGGGTCATCAGGATCATCTCGTACGCGGTCTTGTCGTGGGTGTTGAACGGGGTGCCTGCGTCGGTGCCGAGCGCAATCTTGACACCGGCCTTGTAAGCGCGCTGGAAGGTATCGATGTGAGCGTCGAAGGTGTTCTCCACCTTGCGGACCGCAAACTCAGGGATACCCGCCTCGGTGCCGTTGACCTTGATCCAGTACATCGCAGCCAGCGTCGGGACAAAGAAGACATTGTGCTCCTTCATCCAGTCAAAGCACCAATCGTCCATAAAGAAGCCGTGCTCGATCGAATCGATACCGGCACGCAGCGCGTTCTTGATGCCGGTCATGCCCTGCGCATGGGTGCAGGTCTTTGCGCCGGCCTTGTGCGCCTCTTCGATCGCGGCGCGCAGCTCATCCTCGTTCAGTTGCGGGGAGCCCGGCTCCACGCCCTTGGTCATAACGCCGCCGGTGGCCATCACCTTGACCCAGTCGGCGCCGGCGCGCAGCTGCTCGCGGGCCGCTTTGCGGCAATCGTCCGGGCCGTCCGCCTCGCGGCCCATCGACCAGCCGTGGCCGCCGGTCATGCAGATGCATTTGCCGGAAACCTGCATATCGGGGGCAACCATGCCGCCCTTTGCCGCCTCGTTGCGGATATCCACATCGATATAGTTCATGCCGCCAACATCCCGGATGAAGGTGCAGCCGCTGTTGACCAGCTTTTTCAGGTTTTTCAGCGCCATCATGGTCAGCTGGGCGTCCGTCTCATTGTACTTGGGATCCGCATCGCCCGCAAGGCACATGTGGGTGTGGCAGTTGAAGAAACCGGGAACCAACGTCTTGCCGCCTAGATCGATGACCTGAGCTCCTTCGGGGCAGGCCAGATTTTCGCCCACCTCTTTAATCGTGCTTCCGTCCACCAGAACGGAACCGGCGTACACTTTCTCGTTTACGACGTCCACGACATTGCAGTTCGTAAAAAACTTCACGCTCATCTCTCATCGTCCTCTCAAATGATTTTATTCACAGGCGGAATTTTTCGTTCCGTTTGCTTGATATGGCTGAAATTATAGTCCATTTATTTTGATTTTCCCATATCATTTTTCTCCAAACTTTTTGCCACAAAAAAATTTTGCGCTATTCAATTCAGAAGAAATGCGCACTTTTTTCTTTTTTAAACGATTTTTTTGTAACTCTTTTGTAACAAACTGGCCTTTTAAGCGTTTTTCTGTTTTTGCTAAACGGACATTCGACAAATATCGGGCTTTTGCTCGTTTTTTGCAAACAGTTTTTGGGAAGTTCACTCACCCCTGCAGCGCCTGCGCGGTGTGCAGGTAGTTGTTGGTGAGGATGACGTCGATGCCCATCTCAAAGAACCGCTTCGCCTCCTTTGGATCGTCGCACCAGAACAGGTTGCAGGTGATCCCGTTTTCCCGCGCGGTGTCGATCATCTGCCGGGTGAGGAAGAGCTTGCAGAACTGGACCCGGCTGCACTGGTAGCGCAGCGCGTTCTCGACAATGCTGTAATTCATATGCCCCTCAAGGCAGCAGCGGCGGATCTTGGGCGCCATCGAGAGTGCCGTCTCGAGGACATCCCCCTCCCCGGTGATGTAGACGCTCTCCTCACAGCCGTACCGGCGGATCAGGCCGAGGATGTCGGCGAACACCGCTCGGTCGTAGGGCTTGATGGGGCGGTGCTCGATCTCGGGCAGCACCACCGGGTCCTGATCCGGCAGCAGACCCGCAAAGGGCTTGTTCTCAAGATAGGCCTCCATCAGGGCCTTTCCCCTGCTGCGCATCCCCTCGCTCTCGGGATAGGGGGCGCCCAGCGACTTGATGTGGATGTTCATCATGACCTTGCCGCCGAAATGGGAGAGCAGCTCCTCAAAGCGGGGCAGATGCAGCCCCGCAAAGCGGGGGGAGAATTTGACGCCGGCATCACACCGATCCAGCTGCGCGGCGGTCATTTTGCAGATTTCGCCGCTGCCGTCGGTCGTCCGGTCGACCGACGGGTCATGGCAGACCACCAGCTGCCCATCCGCGGTGGGCCACAGGTCAAATTCAATCTCCGGCGCCCCCAGCACGACGGCGGAGGCAAAGGCGGGCAGGGTATTTTCCGGTGCAACGGTATTGAAACCGCGATGTGCGCACAGGCGATGATTTGAAGATGTCATTTTTCTCTTCCTTTCTATTTGATTCAGGAGGCGTTTTTCAGCTTCGGGTCCAGCTTATCCCGCAGCCAGTCCCCGATCAGCGAGATCTGAAGGATCAGCAGGACGATGACCGCGCTGGGCGCAATGGCCAGCCACCAGTGGGTGAGCATATAGTCCCGCCCATTGCTGACCATGACCCCCAGCGAGGTTCCCGGCGGCTGGATCCCGAGTCCGAGGAAGGAGAGGGTGCTCTCCAGCAGGATAAAGCCGCTGAGCTCCATCGTGATCTGGACAATCAGCGGGGAGGCGATGTTGACCAGAATGTGCTCAAAGACGATCCGCACACCGCTCGCGCCCATCGAGCGGCTGGCCTCGATGAACTTTGCCCCCCGCAGCTGGATGATCTGGCTGCGCACAAGGCGGCAGAAGGAGGACCATCCGGTAATCGCCATGACGACCACAGTGGTCAGCGGGGTCGCCCCGAGGATACAGGCGAAGATGATGCCGATAAAGGTGGTCGGCACCGAGAGCCGGACATCGGTCAAAAAGGAGATGACCTGATCCACCTTGCCCCCGCACAGCCCGGCCACAATGCCCAGCGCCGTGCCCACCGCGGTGGCAAAGAGCATCCCGGTAAAGGAGATCTCGATGGTGGTGCGGGTCGCATAGACCAGCCGCACCGCCACATCGCGGCCCAGATAGTCGGTGCCGAGCAGGTGTTCCGATGTCGGGTCCTTGAAGGTGGGCAGCAGCAGCCGGGTAGTCAGGTCGTTCGCCGCGAGATCCACCGGCATCAGCACCGGCGCGAGCAGCGCGACGACGACGATCGCCACAAAGCTGAGCATCAAAAACAGGATCAGCGGCGGGACCGGCCACCGTTTCCTGAGCAATTTGTTCTTTTTCATCTGGTATTCTCTCCCCTCTTCAGCTGTTTCGGATTCTGGGATCCAGCAGGCCGTAGGAAAGGTCCACCAGCAGATTGACAAAGGTGACCGAGGCCGCAATGACCAGAACGCCGAACACCACGACCGGGAAATCCCGCTGCTGCGCGCTGGTGACAAGCAGGGTGCCGATGCCGGGCCAGGCAAAGACCGTCTCCACCACGACCGAGCCGCCGATCATCGCGCTGAGCTGTGCGCCCAGAATCGTGATGACCGGGATCAGCGCATTGCGCAGACCGTGCTTGAGCACGACCATCCACTCCCGCATTCCCTTGGCCCGCGCGCAGTCCAGATAGTCCTGCCCGATCACATCGAGCAGCGAGCTGCGGGTCAGCCGGGCGGCGCTCGCCGTCGGCCCGACCGACATCGCGATCACCGGCATGATATAGTGCATCGGCGTGCCGGTGTTTCCGCTGGGCAGCAGCCGCAGCTTGAGGGCAAAGACAAAGATCAGCAGGATGCCCAGAACAAAGTTCGGCACGGTGCTGCCGATCACCGCCGTGCTCATGGTCACCCGGTCGAGCAGGGTGTTGTGCCGCACCGCGGCGAGCACCCCCAGCGGGATGCCGACCACCACCGTGACCGCCATGACGATCGCCCCCAGCGAGAGGGTAGGGCCGATCCGCTCGGCAAAGAGCTCCGACACCGGGCGCGCATAGTAGTAGCTGATGCCGGTATCCCCGGTGAACAGCCCGATCAGCGACTTGAAATACTGCTGCCAGAGCGGCAGGTCGAGGCCGAGGTTTTCCCGCAGCGTCTCCTTGGCGCTGTCGCTCGCCCCGGCAATGGTCAGCCACTCGATGGGGTCGCCGGTGACCCGGGTCAGGAAAAAGACCAGCGTGTAGACCGCCCAGATCGTGAGCAGCGCTTTGAGCACCCGCATCAGGATATATCGTTTCATCTTGCCACCTCCTCGGAATACCGATGACAGGCCGTCAGGTGCCCCTCCCCCACCGGCCGCATCTGCGGGCGCTGGCGGCGGCAGAGTTCCGATGCATAGGGGCAGCGGGTGGAAAATGGACAGCCGGCCGGCGCGTGAATCGGGCTGGGAATCTCCCCCTCCAGAACGGCGCACTGATCCTGCCGCTCGGGATCGGGCACCGGTACCGCCCGCATCAGCGCCTGCGTATAGGGATGGGCCGGGTGCTCAAACAGCTCCTTTTTGGTCGCGATCTCCATGACCTGTCCCAGATACATCACCATGACTCGGTCGCTGATATACCGGATCACGCTCATGTCATGGGAGACAAAGAGCAGCGTCAGGTGATACTGGCGCTGCAGATCACGAAAGAGGTTCAGGATCTGCGCCTGAATCGAGACGTCCAGTGCCGAGACCGGCTCATCGCAGAGCAGCAGGGTCGGCTTCAGCGCCAGCGCCCGCGCAATTCCGATCCGCTGGCGCTGCCCGCCCGAAAACTCATGCGGGTATTTTTTCAGTGCCTCCCGCGGCAGCCCCACCTGCTCAAGCAGCGGCAGGATCACCTGCTTTTTCTGCTCGGCGCTCATCCCGCCGTGGATCCGCAGCGGTTCCTCCAGAATCCGCCGGACCGACATCCGCGGGTCCAGAGAGGAGTAGGGGTCCTGAAATACCATCTGCATCTCACGGCGCAGCGAGGCGGGCATTCCCTTCTCTATCGGCTCGCCCAAGAAGCGGATTTCGCCGCCGGTCGGCTTTTCCAGCCCGATCAGCATTCGGATCAGGGTGCTCTTGCCGCAGCCGGACTCGCCGATGACCCCGAGCGTCTCCCCCCGGTAAAGGGCGAAGGAAACCTCGTCCACCGCACGCACCTGCCCGATCTCTTTTTGCAGGATCAGCCCCTTTTTGACCGGGTAGTACTTTTTCAGCTGTTCCACCTCAAGAATCTGCTCTGCGGCTGCCATCCGCGCTCCCTCCTCTCCCACTCTCTTTTGGCTGCGCACCGGCGTGCCAGCAGCGGCACCAGTGTCCCGGCGTCTGCTCGGTCAGCGGCGGCTCCTCCACCGCACAGCGGGGCTCTTTACAGCTGC
>CALXIJ010000098.1 GCA_944388335.1 uncultured Pygmaiobacter sp. | reverse complement strand
ATCAATCTGCGGCCCAAGTTTTTGCCTGCTCCAATCCTCGGATACCGCCTTTGCCACCGCAGCCAAAACCAAGATTCCAGAAAGCCGCCCGAACATCCGCAGCGGATTTGTCAGCTGTGCTTTTGCCGTCTGCCAAAAGCGGTCCCATAATCCCTGCAATGTCAGATTTTTGAGCCAATCCGCCTCCTCCCCGTAATCCTCCAAAAATGAGTCGACTTCCGGAGAAAGCCCCAGCTCCTCCGCCTCCGTCTGCTGTTCCGATGCGAAGACCGGGACCGACAAAAATATAAAGAGGAGAGTCCAGACGATTATTTTTCCCATCCATTTCATTATGTGTCCTTTCAGCGCATCAGATTCGCAAGCAGTTGTATCAGCGACTGGAACATCGGAAGCGTTGCGGCAATGATTGCAATCTTGCCCGCCATCACAACTCTTCCGGCTACCGCCTTCTGTCCTGCATCCTCACAAATATCCGCCGCCCCCTGTGTGATGACCGCAATCCCCACCGCCTTGACGACATATCCGAAATCCGCGCTGCTGGAGAGTTCCGACAGCGTGCGGAAAGTGCCGATCAGCGGTTCCAAAAGCCGTGCTGTATAGATCAAGAAGAGGCAGCATATCGCAACCGTTGCGAGGATGGCGTAGGTTTTTTCATACTGATTCAATACACTGATCAAAACCGCCGCGACAATCGCAAGGGCCGCAATTCGCACCAGTTCCCCCATCATAGGTCAAACAGATATTTGATGGTGGTGAACAGCTCGCTGATCTGTCCCACAATCATCATCAGGACAACAATTAGCCCTGCAAGGGTTGTCATCATCGCCTGCTCCTCCCGTCCCGAGCGGATCAGCACCTGATTGAGAACCGCCACAATAATCCCGATCGCCGCAATCTTAAAGACAAAATCAATATCCATCGCTTTTCCTTCCCTGCTTTTTATCATATCAGCAAAAGTGCAATTACCCCGCCCGCACAAACCCCAAGGCTGCGGCAAAGACGCGTATTCTGCTTTTCCGCCTCCTTTGCCCGCTCTGCGGCCGCTGCAAAATACTGGGAAAAGAAGTGCAGCCGACCAGCCTCTTCCTCTCCGCCGGCACTCCCAAGCTCTGACCAGAATTCCTCAATGCGCGCCATTTCCTCTTTGCTCAGCGGCGCATATTGGCCGGTATCTTTCCAAAAATTTCGATGCCATTTTTCAAATTTTTCGCTCTTTGCGCCCTCAAACCGCAACAGTGAAAAAAGAGAAGGCGTGAGATCCTTCTGAAAAAAAACGGGCAGAGATACTCTTCTCCCCTCAAGATTGCGAATCAGAAGATCACAGAGGGTGACAAGGTCTTCAAACAGCATTCTTCTTTGCCGAAACTCCGCTGCGCGTGTGTTGCCTGCAAACCAGCCGCATCCGACAACCATTCCCGCCCCACACATCCTAAGAAAGGCCGTCCACATATGCGACCTCCCGAATCCGTCCCGGCGCAGAGGCGCCACAGAGAAAAACCGCCCTTGTGAAAGCTCCAGTTTTAAGCAAGATCCTCGTCTGGGGCCTTCGCTCCAACTCGGAGGAGTCCCGCGCATGAACAGTAACCACCATGCCCACGCCCGCATTTGCCCCTGCGGCAACCGCCTGTGCATCTTTCTCACCGCCAACCTCGTCGCAGAGTATCAGCTGAGGAGACAAGCTGCGAAGCGCATGCAGAATCCCCTCTGCCTTGGGATACCCCGAAAGCAGGTCGCAGTTCTGCGGCGGCGCGCTCGAAAATCCCCATTCACTCACCGGCCACAGCTCCCTTCGCTCATCGACCACCGCAATCCGCTTTCCCTGCTGTGACAAGATGCGTGAACAGCTGCGCAGCATTGTTGTCTTTCCACTGCCCGGCGCGCCGGCAATCAAAATGCCCTCCTCCGCATGACGCATCAGCTCTTCCAGCTGTGGGTCTTTTGTCTGCGCCTCTACCCGGGCAATTCTGATGCAGAGGGAGGTCGGCTCCTTGATCTGCCGGATCCGCCCCTCCTCATCGACTACCGCTGTGCCGCAGACCCCTACGCGATGTCCGCCTGAAATTGTAAAAAAGCCCTGTGCAATCTCCCTCTCATAACTGTGGACAGAGTGCTGACAGAGGGCAAGAAAACATTTTTTTAGCTGTTCGTGGCTCAGTGTCAATGCCGACGCATTCTGCTGCAGTGCCAAATTTCCGCCTTGAAGGACAAATTGATTTGTCCCGCCCGCCGTGAGCAAAACCGGTCGATCGCTGCGCAGCCGGATCTCCGTCGTCCTTTTCGCCGCATCCGGCGGAATCCGACTCAAGTTCAGGCGTAAAAAATCCGGCAGCTGCTGCACCGCCTCCAAAAAAGCTTTTGCCATAAGACAAGCCTCCTTAGCCCTAATATATGGGGCCTTGTCCGGCAATAGAACTTTTTTCATCCGCTGCCATTTTTCTGCATACACAATAAAAAGCAAAAGCCGGCGGAAGTTAAATCCCGCCGGCTTTCTGCTTTTTACTCTATTTTCTTTAAAATTGTTCCAAAATACCCAGAACGAAAAAATCCCGAATGCAGTTGCATTCGGGATTTTTGGTGCCTCCGATCGGAATCGAACCAATGACACGGGGATTTTCAGTCCCCTGCTCTACCGACTGAGCTACAGAGGCAAATGGCGACCCGGATGAGGCTCGAACTCACGACCTCTAGCGTGACAGGCTAGCGTTCTAACCAACTGAACTACCGGGCCATTTCTGGTGGGAACAACAGGGCTCGAACCTGTGACCCCCTGCTTGTAAGGCAGGTGCTCTCCCAGCTGAGCTATGCTCCCGCACCACGATGATCGCAATATCACCATTGACGGTGCGAGTCAACTGGGATATCCAGATCTTTTCACTGAATACCAGTGATGGAGCGGCTTACGAGGCTCGAACTCGCTACCTCCACCTTGGCAAGGTGGCGCTCTACCAGATGAGCTAAAGCCGCATTTCTTGTGCCGGATCAGGTTGTCTGACTCGCGGCGACAAAATTTATTTTACAGCAATTCCTTTTCAATGTCAAGCATTATTTAAAAACTTTTTGACAAAATTTTCATCTGCCCTTTTCAGCCTCCTTTCCGCCAGTCCGGCTGGCGGTTTTCCTTCGGCGCGGGCTGCCAAAATATTCCTTTCCCAGTAAAGGAAAAGGCACAGTCATCGCTGTGCCCGATAGCCGATCCTCTTACTTTTTCTTCTCGGTCAACGCATTGATCTTTTGCAGCTGATGCTCATAGCCCCCCGGGCCGTATTGAATGCAGCGGTTTACCCTGCTGATGGGCGCCGTGCTGATCTCAGCCTCTTTTTGTATCTGATCATAGGTGAACCCAGAGAGAAGCATCTGCGCCGCTTTCAGCCGCTGAGCCATGTCCCGCAGCTCCTTAAGAGTACATAGATCTTCGAGAAAAGCCGCGCACTCCTCATAATTATCCAGTGAGACAATCGCCCGAAACAACTGCTCCGTCTCGGGCTGATGCAATATATCCTTTGCAGCCATGAACTCAGCTCCTTGTTTTCAGTTTTCCTTTTTCGCTTTTGCACTTCACAGCTTTATTATAGGAAATTAAAAACAAAAAAGCAACAGTTTTTTAAATCAAAAAGCCTCCGTTTACCCCCAGCACCTGACCGGTAATGAAAGAGGCCTCTTTCCCCGCGAGGAAAAAGACAGCGGCAGCAACCTCCTGCGCCGTTCCAATCCTGCCAAGAGGTGTTTCCTCGGCAAGCTCCTCCAAAGCCTGCGGCCCGAGGTGGGCATTCATCTCGGTATCAATCACGCCCGGAGAGACACCGTTGACCCGGATTCCGCTTGGGCCCAATTCCTTTGCAAGTGCCTTTGTCATTCCAATCAGCGCCGCTTTTGTTGTAGAATACGCCGTCTCACAGGAAGCGCCCGTCTCCCCCCACATCGAGGCAATATTCACAATGCTGCCCTCTTTGCGCGGGATCATCAGCCGCGCTGCCTCCCGGGCGCACCAAAGCGGCGCCTCAAGATTGACCGAACGGATCTTTTCCCAATCTCCTTGCGTGAGATCGGTAAACAGACCAAACTGGGAAATCCCCGCATTATTGACCAGCACATCCAGACGGCCAAACAGTTCCTGCGTCTGCCGGACCAGCGCACAGGCCCCTTGTACCGTCGCGAGATCTTCCACCAGAACCGCCGTCTGCATTCCCGCTTTGTTGAGCTTTTCGCTGGCCTGATACGCCTGCTCCGGATGACTGTGGCATCCCATTGCCACGTTGTAGCCCTCCTGCGCAAACCGGATTGCAATCGCCCTGCCAATCCCGCGGGAGGCCCCTGTGACCAAAACCGTCGGATTCATTTCTTCTCCACCTCGAAGATCACTTCATCTAAACGTGCCGCCTCCTCGGGATAGGTCTCGCAAAATGCGTCATAAGCCGCCTTTCGCAGCGGGGCGAAACGCTCCGACAACTCCATTTTTGCCGGCATCTCATAGGCAACCGTGTAGACGTCCGCAATGATCTTGTCAATCAGGCGGTCCTTTTTCATCCGCATCAAGCCAAAGACCTGACTGTTATAAGTTCCCTCGTTGCAGGTGGAATAATAAATCTCCATTGCGTGAAACAGCTCTTGCTGTGTCAGCTCTTTTTCTCTGGCGTCTGCCTGCGGATCATCAATCCCGAGTTCATCGAGCATGTTTTGAATCTCTTTGATAATCCCCCTGCGGCGGAAACGGGAATCAATGTCCTTGGAATGGACATTCATAGTCACCCAGAGTGCGACATACCCATCCCGCGGCGGTGCCTTGGGGGAGCGGCCGTTGCTATATCTGCGCTTCCATAGTTTTTCCCGCAATGCAGCCTCTTCCTGATCCATTTTCCCGCTCCCAATGGCGTCCTGTAGCAGGTCCCATCTCTTCTGCGGCGCTGTCTCAATATAATAAGATTCCGGCCATGGTGCTGCCTCTCTGCGCATCTTCCGCTTTCCTCCACTCTGCCTTATTTTTTACAGACAATGCACTATTGCAAATTGGGGGAGCAAATGGGCATCTTTTTATTGATCCAAAAACTCTTTCCCAACAATAGCACATCTGTTTTAAGTATTATACCACGCCCTCATTTTTCAGGCAAAGAAAAACATCTCACCCTTTGCTCTTTTTTCTACAGCGGGATAACTCCACTTCTCCCGACATAGTTTATACCAAAAAACTGTTTGGCAAAGGAGCGAGAGTTCATGTGGGCACGTATAAAATTTAAGATTCTATTATCCGGCGGATTGCTTGTTCTGGCTTTGGCCAGTGCGGCCGCGCTTCAGTTTTTCAGTCCCGGTGCAGTCTGCCGAATGGAAGATCTCACACAGGTCCCCGACGATACAACCTTTTTCCCGCTGGCCCAGCCTGCGGATACCGTCACGGGCAAATGGGTCGCATTGACTTTTGACGACGGGCCAAGTAAAAACACCGAGGCAATTCTCGATATTCTCAAGGAAGAGCAAGTTCCCGCCACCTTTTTTGTTGTCGCTGCGGAGAACAACGAAAAATATCTCCCGCTGCTCACCCGGATTCAGGCGGAGGGTCACCAAATCGGCTTGCACAGCTGCACCCACAAATACAGTGAGGTCTATGCCGACAGTACCTCTTTTTGGGCGGATATCAAGGAACTGAAAAAGAGGATTGCCCCCTATGTGGAGGATCCGCAGGCCCTAATCTGGCTGCGCTTTATCGGAGGAAGTACCAACACAGTCAGCCACAAGTACGGAGGAAGCTCCATCATGAAACGGCTGAAAGCACAGGCGGCGGAGCAAGGATATCATACCATCGACTGGAACGTAAGCGCCGAGGATGCAGTGGGTGGACACCCGAGCGCAGAAAAAATCCTGCACAACATCACAAAGGACGCAAAGAGCAAGGAGATCTGTGTTGTCCTGATGCATGACACCAAAGCGACCCGCACAACGGTTGAGGCATTGCCTGACATCATAGCCTGGTTCCGTGATAACGGGTATCAATTTTGCACGGTGGATACGCTTCCGCAGACGGATGCGCAGAAATAGGCCGGCTCTTACATCCTAAACTTTCCTTAAATGAAAAAGGCTGCTCTGTCTGCAACATCCTTGCAAAAGGAAGACAAAGCGGCCTTTTTCTTCGATGAAAAACGGTTTTAAAAACAACAAAAAAAACGCCGCAAGCGATCGAGTCGCTTGCGGCGAATGGTGCGGAAGATGGGACTTGAACCCACACGTCATGGACACACGCACCTCAAACGTGCCTGTCTGCCGATTCCAGCACTTCCGCATATTGCGGCGTTCTTTCGCCGCGAAAATTATTCTATCACAACTGCCCCATAAAAGTCAAGAGACATTTTTTAATTTTCGGAAGAATCTTCCTCCGTTTTTTCCGGCAGATTATGTGCAATCGACTTCGGGGCATCCTGTGTGCTGAGGCTGGTCACATTTTTTAGCCGGCGCTGGATCTGCCGGGTGCGCACCCCGACCAGATTCTCCAGTTCATCCGATGCCTGATGCAGCCGGTTCTGGGTTTGCTGAAGCGCGCGGCCAAAGGTCTCAAACTCCGCTTTGACCCCGCTGAGAATATCCCACACCTCGCTGGAACGTTTTTGAATTGCAAGGGTGCGAAATCCCATCTGAAGACTGTTGAGCAGCGCCGCCATTGTGGTCGGGCCCGCGATGTTAACCCTGTATTCTCTTTGTAACCGCTCTACCATCCCACGACGGACCACCTCGGCATAGAGTCCTTCCACCGGTAAGAACAAAATGCCGAACTCGGTGGTCTCTGGGATATGAATATACTTGTCATGAATGTCCTTGGCTTCGCTGCGGATCCGCGCTTCCAGTTGTTTGCCGGCCGCCTCGATGCGGGCGGCATCTCCGCTGTCATAGGCATCCATCAATGCCGCATAGCTGTCCCCCGGGAATTTTGCATCGATTGGCAGATAGATAAAATGCCCCTGTTCCCCTGCCGGCAGCTTTACCGCAAACTCTACACGTTCCGAAGATCCTTTCCGGGTCGCAACATTTTCATCATATTGGTCGGGAGTGAGAATCTCTTTCAGAATCGCCCCCAGCTGAATCTCTCCGAGAATGCCCCGTGTCTTGACATTCGAGAGCACCTTTTTTAGATCCCCGACCCCGACGGCGAGCGTCTGCATCTCGCCGAGGCCTTTATACACCTGCTCCAAACGCTCATTGACAAGCCCAAAGCTCTTGGTCAACCGGTCATCCAGCGTCTTCTGCAGTTTTTCATCCACCGTAGCCCGCATCTCTTCCAAACGCTTTCCATTGTCCTCCTGCAAGGAGGACAGCCGGGTCTCCATCGTGCGGCGAACATGATCAAGTTTCAACTCCGTTTGAAGAGAAAGCGATTTAAACCGCTCGTCCAGCCCTTGCAGCCGCTTGTCCTGCAAATCCGAGATCTGGCGAAGCGTTTCAGACTGCATCGCACCGTAGTTCTTGAGCGCGCTGTTCATTGCCGCGCTCAGTTCGGTGCGGGTCGCCCGCATCTCCTCGCGCATCTCCTGCCGCAGCGCATCCAGATCCGCACGCCTTGTCCCCCGCCGAAAAAGCAGCAGTGCAGTGCAGATTGATGCAAATCCGCTCAAAAAAGTGAGAATATAAAATTGCAGCTCGGTACTCATCCAAAGCCCCCTATTTGCAAGATTTCTTCTTTTGCTTTTGCCTATTATAGTATAGTTTTGAACGGCTTGAAAGGCAACCTTTCGTCGGAGGAAGAATTTTCTGGCATTAACTCGGATTTTATTTGTAAAAAGCACTAAAATGTTGTATAGTTGTATTGTCAATCTGACCGGAGGTGAAATCTATTGTTTGGATACATCACCCCCCTTATCAATGAACTTCGCGTTCGGGAATATCAAGAGTACAAAAGCGTTTACTGTGGCCTATGCAAAGAACTGGGGCGCAGATACGGTTTTATCTCCCGAATGCTGCTCAACTATGACCTTGTTCTGATCGCTCTCGTCGCAGACGGTCTTTCCGGTGAGGTCTCCATCTGCCGACCTGAGCGCTGTATTGCCAACCCTCTGGTTCAAAAACCGGTGCGCGGCAGTTCATTCGGTCTCTCGCTTGCCGCCGATGCGCTGGTACTGCTCGGCTGGTATAAATTAAAGGACGATCTTGCGGACAGCGGTTTCCTGCATCGGGTTCCGGCATCCCTTGCACTTGTTCTGCTGCACGGTGCCCATAAGAAAGCCGCTTCCCGTCGCCCCGATCTGGATGAGCGTTTCTATCAAAGTATGCGGGACCAACAGGAACTGGAATCGGCGGGCTGTGCTCTGCCCGATCAGGCCTCTGATCCAAGCGCACAGATGCTCGGCACACTGATGTCCGCCTGCAGTCAAAATCCTCGAGAACAGCGCATTTTATATCGATATGGGATGTTTCTGGGACGGATCATCTATTACCTCGACGCCGCAGAAGATTACCAAAAGGATGCGGCACAAAAAAACTACAACGTATTTCTGCAGGCCGCTCTCAGTCAGGAACAGATGTTGGAGCGGGCCAAGGCGTTATGCAACATGTGTGCCGGCGAGGCAATTACCTGCTACCATCTGCTTGATTTTCGGCACAGCCACACCATACTGGACAATATTCTCTATCTCGGCCTGACCGATCGCATCCAAAAAATCGGGCAGCCGCGCGAGAGGAAAAGGAGCATAAGAATATGAGAGATCCCTATGAGGTTTTGGGGCTTGCACCGGGCGCGACGGAGGATGAAATCAAGGCGGCCTACAAAGCACTGGCCCAAAAATACAGCGCAGAGAACTACGCGGCCTCCCCTCTTGAGGGAGAAGCTGCCCAGCGGATGCAGGAAATCAATGAGGCTTTTGATCAGTTGATGGGTGCCATTCGCACGGGAAACGCCGGCGTATCCGCAAGCAATGAGCAGGATGCCCCTGACGAATATGTCCAGATCCGGCGGCTGATTAATGATGGGCAGGCGGACGAGGCACTGCGCCGTCTGCAGGCCATTGGCGCCGGCGAAATCAGCGGCGAGTGGAATTTTTTGTGCGGCTCTGCCTATTACTATAAAGGATGGCTGGATCAGGCGCTTCCCTATTTTGAGGCGGCGGTCCGTCTCTCCCCCGAGAATCGAGAATACAGCGCGGCCTACTATCGTCTGCGCAATTCCGCTTCCGGGAATATCGCTGGCAACCCTTATAGCTCCATGCCGCAGGGTGCCATGGGCTGCAGCTGCTGTGATATGTGTACCGCACTGATGTGCATGGATCTGTGTTGCGGTTTTGGGCGAGGAGGCTGCTGCTGAGATGCATTCCTCAACAAAGCGGATTGCCCTGTGCGGCATTTTATCCGCACTGGCCATCGTAATCCTGTTTTTGGGTGGGCTTTTTCCGCTTGCAACCTTTACCGCACCTGCTCTGGCGGGAATTCTGCTCTGGCCGATTGGGCTCGAATTCAACTTGCAAAGTGGGCTTATGGCTTGGATTGGTGTCGGATTTCTCTCTCTCTTCCTTGTGCCGGATAAGGAAATGAGTTTGATTTTCCTGTTTTTATTGGGTTTTTACCCGCAAATTAAGGGAAAACTTGACAAAATACACAACAAACTATTACAATGGCTGTCAAAGATGGCTCTGTTTTTTATAACTGTCTTTTCGATGTACGGACTGATTCTCTTTTTGTTTCCTATCGGTGAGATTGCGGAGGATTTTAAGGATACCGGAACCCTTTTTCTGGTTGCACTGGTCCTGATCGCTGCCCTCACCTTTGTTCTATATGACCTGTGTCTGGATCGCATCAGGCTGGTCTATTACTACCGGCTGCGCCCCATCCTCTTCGGAAAGGGCAGATAGGAAAGCGCCGGCCATCCCTTTCGTGAAAGGAGGTTTGATTTTTTTGCTGCACAAAGCGCCAGGCCCTTCGCATCAGGCGAAAGGGTGACGAGGTGCGGAGTTCGTGAGAGCATCTGTTTGATCCTGTGATGTTCTCCATCGAAAAATTCGGCGGATACTCCGCCGGCCCCAATTCCCCTGCGGGTCGTGAGAAGACGTTAAAAAAACGGCAGCAATGCCGCAACAAAGACGTTTTTCAAGGGAAGTTTAATTTTCACATTTTCTCGGCGTGGCCGTTTTTTAGATGAGTTACAGTCGCTGGATAAAACATTTTTGTTTTTGAGCGGCTGCCTTTTTGCCATGCCAAAATACGGGGCGAAGCTTTTTGCATTTCGCTTCCGAAACCTGTGATAAGGAGATTTTTATTTTATGTGTGGTATTGTTGGATATGTCGGATACCGTGAAGCCACGGATGTGTTGATTGATTGTTTGAAAAAACTTGAATATCGCGGTTATGATTCCGCCGGTGTCGCACTGGTGCGCGGCAACACGATCGATGTCGTCAAGGCAACCGGCCGGCTGAAGGTCCTTGAAGAAAAACTGCGGCAGCTGGGCGGTCTTCCCTCCTGCTGCGGCATCGGGCACACCCGCTGGGCGACCCATGGCGCGCCCTCGGATGTCAACAGCCATCCGCAGTCGAGCTCCCGGATCACCCTTGTTCACAACGGTATTATCGAGAACTATCTGCCGCTGAAGGAATTTTTGCTTCAGAACGGCTATACCTTTGAGAGCGAGACCGATACTGAGGTGCTGGTCAAACTCTTGGATTACTATTATAATGGCGATCCTCTTTCCAGCCTGCTGACCACCCTTTCCAAGGTGCGCGGAAGCTATGGTCTTGCCATCCTGTTCAAGGATTTCCCCGATCGCATTTATGCTGTGCGTAAGGAGAGCCCTCTGATTGTCGGCTACGGCAAGGGAGAGAATTTCCTCGCATCGGATATTCCCGCACTGCTCAAGTACACCAGAGAGTATTCTATTCTGGAAGAGGGCGAGATTGCCCAGATCGATAAGGATGAAATCCATTTTTACAATGAATTCGGAAAGCCGATCGAGAAAGAGCATCTGACCGCAGACTGGGATGTCGAGGCAGCGGAGAAGGGCGGATATGCCCATTTCATGCTCAAGGAGATCCACGAGCAGCCGCATGCAATGTCCAGCACCATCAATTCCCGTCTGGAGGATGGTCTGCCCGATCTGCACGTTCCCGAACTGAGCGACGATGTTCTGCGTGGTATTGAGCGGATCCATATTGTTGCCTGCGGCACCGCAATGCATGCCGGCATGGTTGGCAAAACCGCGATCGAGCGGCTGACCCGCGTGCCGACCGACGTGGATATCGCCTCGGAGTTCCGCTATCGGGATCCCATTATCGGCAAAAAGGATCTAGTCATTATTGTGTCTCAGAGCGGCGAGACTCTTGACACCTTGGCTGCGCTCAAACTGGCCAAACAGAAGGGCGCAAAAACGCTTGCGATTGTAAATGTCGTTGGTTCCTCGATTGCGCGGGCAGCAGATTATGTAATGTACACCTATGCCGGCCCCGAAATCGCCGTTGCCAGCACAAAAGCGTATAGCGTACAGTTGGCAGTCCTGTATATTTTCGCGCTGCGCCTCGCCTTTGCGCGCGGCACGCTGCCGGAGGACGAGGTCCGCCGCTATGTAAAAGAGCTTACCCGTCTGCCTGAGCTGTTGGAACAGCTGCTGGCGGATACCGAAAATATCAAGTATCTCGCCTCCCTCTTTATGAACTGTGAGGATCTGTTCTATCTTGGCCGCGGCTTTGACTATGCGCTGAGTCTGGAAGGATCGCTTAAACTCAAGGAAATCAGCTATATCCACTCGGAAGCCTATGCTGCGGGTGAACTTAAGCACGGCACCATCAGCCTGATTGTGGAAGGGACCCCGGTCATCGCCCTTGCAACACAGGATGCGATCTTTGAAAAGACACTCAGCAATGTCAAAGAGACTAAGAGCCGCGGCGCTAAGGTTCTCCTCTTCTGCAAGGAGGGCACCGAGGTGCCTGACGATATTGCGGATTATGTTGTGAAACTTCCTCGGTATGAGGAAATCTTCATGCCGATGCTGCTGGTCGTTCCGCTTCAGCTCTTTGCTTACTATATGGCAGTTCTGCGCGGCTGCGATGTCGATAAGCCCCGCAATCTGGCAAAGAGTGTAACAGTGGAATAATCTTTGCTGTTATTCGGAAAAACAAAAAAGAGGACGGTTTTAGCCGTCCTCTTTTTTGTTTTGATTGAAGTCATTATTCTGTAAAGTGTTTTCACTTTTCACTTAAAATTTTTTCCAAAACATCCTCCACTCTGCCGCATACATGGGTGGCTTTCTCCTTTACCCGTGGTGCAGATGAACTCATCGCATAGGAGATTCCTGCTGCACGGAACATTGGAAGGTCATTAAAATTATCTCCAAACACCATGATTTCATCCTCTGAGACCTCAAGATGACTTGCCATCTCACGCAGCCCCTTTCCCTTATCGGCAAGGGTAATATCCAGCCAGTTGTCCCCTGCTATCGCCACGCTGTATCTGTCTGCCCAGCGCGTCTCAAATTGCTCCCGTATGGAATCCGTTACCCCCATCGGGCACCATGCAGTCACCTTTAGAATTGGTTCTGAAATTTGATCAATTTGACTGACCGGCGAAACCTCTCGCCCAACAAAATAACCCACCTGATGCAGCCAGTCCAGATCCCCCTCCAAAATAAAGCGAGCGCTGATGCCACTGACCAGAACCTGCAGACCGCCAAATGCCATAATTTCTCCGGCCATCTGTAACGCATCTTTCCGCGGCAATTCTGTCAGAGAAAACGGTTCCCCCCGATCCATCAGCAGCGCACCATTTTCACAAATATAGCTCAACTTTTCCTTGATCGGGCCGAATAGGGGTTGTAAGCTCGCATAAGGTCGCCCGCTCGCCGGCACAAACCGAATTCCCTGTGCCAAGATCCTCTCCAGCAGCGGAAACAATCGTTCAGAGAGCTGCTTTTCCCCATTTTGCAGAAGTGTCCCATCAATATCGCTTGCTATCAATCGAATCATAATTTTCCTCACACAATTTGCAGAATATAGCGCTTTCATGCTATGATGAATTGTCCTTGTTTACTATACCACAATCTCAAAATCCTGAAAACAACCGGCAGGAGGATAAAATATGAAGGATTCACAATCCGTTACGGAGCAAAAAAACAGCCTGCGCCGGCAGATCCGCCGGCAGGCTGCCGCCTACTATCCGCTCCATCGATCTGCCTGTTCCGCCGCGCTCTTGAGCCAGCTGCAGAAATTGCCGGAATTTTCTTTCCCCGGTACCTTTTTCTGCTATGTAGGAACCGATCTTGAGCCGGACACGCTTCCCCTGCTCCGTCTTTTGTTGGAGAAGGAGAAATCGGTTGCCGTCCCTCTTTGTACCGGTCCGGGACAGATGGAGGCACGCCGAATTTCTTCGCTTGAAGCGCTCCGGACCGGGCGATGGGGGATCATGGAACCGCGAGAAAACTCGCTTTTAATCGATCCATCCTCCATCGCTTTCGCTCTTGTCCCCTGCCTTTGCTGTGATCTTCAGGGACGCCGTCTTGGGCATGGTGGAGGCTACTATGACCGTTTCCTGTCTAATGCAACCTTTCCATGGGCAGTTTTCTGTCCAGAAGCACTTTTGGCAGATCAGGTCCCCGTCGAATCATTTGATCTTCCCACACCAATTTTGATAACCGAAAATCGTATTTTACGTTTTGGCGATCTATCAAATCAGTAAATGCAAGCTGTGACATTCAGATGATCGAGATTTTGAATCCCACGACTTTATTCTTCTTCAAAGGCCGTATGCGTACCCTCATCAGCGGGATTTTCCTGACCAAAACGAAAAAACCTGCTCTCTGATAAATCAAACTGCTCCATCTCTTCTAAATCTGTGACATAGTCAGGATTTGAATTTTCATCTTCCTCCTCCGGAGAGTAATACGTCCGTGCAATTGCACCAAATACCAAGCCATCATACTCAACCGGAGCACGCACCACATAGGTGATGTTGCAGATATGAAGGAGCTTCTCCTCCTCCTCAAAAAGGTTCCATTCCCAAACATTACTTTGAGAATATGAGAGTTCGATGCTTTGCCCCTCATATTCTATAACTATCGATTTTTCGCTTGTTTGACTTCCATCGAGATTTTCAATTGGGAACATCTGACCAGTGTATAGGTCAAAAAGCGCAGAAGTAAAGTAGAGGCTCATTGCTTCCTTTTTCATGGAATCATAAGCGACCTGAGCAGATGCAGACATTTTTAATGTGATAATTTTGTAATTCGAGTTCTCCGGATCCAGTTCATCTGTCACCAAATAGGGTTCAAAAGCAATGGTTGTAACCTCTTGATGATCTGGGAAACCAAATTCGTAACTGATGCATTTTGTCTCCACATACCCATATTGGTCCTTGACCGGGATTCCATGTTCGGAAAAATAATTTTTCTCCTCTTGTAAAGCAGAGCTACTTTTCATGTCTGTTTGGTCCAAAAGATCTGCCAAAAGGCTGCTGACTGATCCTTCCGGCTGCGAAGACGAGTCCTCATTGGGTGAACAGCCTGTACATACCACTAGAAGGACAGTCATCAAAATAAGAGCGAAAGATTTCTTCAAAAATACCCATCTCCCCAGCAAACAGTTTGATCTTTCAGATAAAGATAATCTTTTTTCGCTGTCCTGTCAATGAGGTTATCTTTTCTTCTCATGACTTCGTATCAAATTCTCCTTGCATGATCTCTATCATTTCATTCAAAAATGCAACTCTGAAGATTTTGCCAACAAAAAAAAGAGAGAGATGATCCACACGTCATCTCTCTCTCTTTTCATTTTTCTCAAACCTGAAGGGTAAAGCACAAATGATTCAAAAAAACAGGATAATCTTAAAATAAGAATTTATTTTAAGATTACTTCACGAGATTTGCAATCTCCTGTGCAAAATTCTCCTCTTTTTTCTCCAGACCTTCGCCCTTTTCGTACCGGACAAACTTTGTAACCTCGATCTTGCCGCCCATTTCCTTAGCGCAGTTGGCCAGATAGGTGCCGACCATAATCTTATCGTCCTTTACAAACGGCTGCTCCAGCAGGCAGTTCTCCTTGTAGAACTTGCCAATGCGGCCCTCGACCATCTTCGCCTTGACCTGATCCGGCTTGCTCGAGAGTTTCGGATCATTCTCGATCTGAGCAAGAAGAATCTTCTTCTCGTTCTCAATCACATCAGCCGGAACATCTTTCTGGTCGACATAGGTCGGATTCACCGCAGCAATCTGCATTGCGACGTCCTTGCCGCAGGTCTCAAAGCCTTCCTTGTCCGCAAGATCAGTATCGAACGCAACCAAAACAGCATGGGTGCCGCCGCCATGAATATAAGCGACGCAATCGCCCTCATACCGAACGAAGCGACGGATCTTCATGTTCTCGCCGATTACGAGAATCCGCTCCTGCAGCGCACTCTCAACAGTGCCGCCTTCCATGCTGCACTTGAGCAGGGCATCAACATCCGCGGGGTTCTCATCAATCACAGCGCGGGCAACGCCATAGACCAGAGACTTGAACTTATCATTCTTCGCCACAAAGTCGGTCTCAGCGTTCACCTCGATCACAACGCCAACCTTCTTCTCCTTATCGACCTCGGCATAAACCATGCCCTCTGCAGCAATGCGGCCAGCCTTCTTGGTCTGGGCGGCGAGGCCCTTCTCACGCAGAAGCTCAATCGCCTTATCAAAATCTCCGTCGGCGTCGGTCAGTGCTCTTTTGCAATCCATCATGCCGCAGCCGGTCTGCTCACGCAGCGCCTTTACGTCCTGAGCGGTAAAAGCCATAATATTCTACCTCCTAATCGCTGTAAACAACCTGTCTTCTCTGTGAATTACGCGTTCTCCTCAGCAGCAGCCTCGGCAGGAGCAGCCTCGGGAGCCTCGGAAACACCCTGACGGCCCTCCAGAACGGCGTCCGCCATCGCACCGGAGATCAGACGGACCGCACGGATCGCATCGTCATTGCCGGGGATAACATAATCGATTTCATCCGGATCACAGTTGGTATCGACAATCGCGATGATGGGGATATTCAGCTTGCGGGCCTCGGAAACAGCAATCCGCTCCTTGTGGGGGTCAACGATGAACATCGCCTTGGGCAGCTTGTTCATGTCCTTGACGCCGCCGAGGAACTTCTCGAGTTTCTCGATCTCGAGCTCGTGCTTGACAACCTCTTTCTTGGGCAGCAGATCAAAAGTGCCGTCCTCGCGCATCTTCTTGAGCTGCTCGAGGCGATCAATCCGCTTGCGGATGGTGCGGAAGTTGGTCAGAGTGCCGCCCAGCCAGCGCGCGTTGACATAGTACATGCCGCAGCGCTCAGCCTTCTCGCGGATGGAATCCTGCGCCTGCTTCTTGGTACCGACAAACAGAAGGGTGCCACCCTCCGCCGCCAGATCACGGACAAAATTGTAAGCCTCGTCGAGCATCTTGACCGTCTTCTGCAGGTCAATGATGTAGATCCCGTTGCGCTCGGTGAAGATATACTTCTTCATCTTGGGGTTCCACCGGCGGGTCTGGTGACCAAAGTGAACGCCGGCCTCGAGAAGCTGTTTCATAGATACGACTGCCATAATTTTTTCCTCCTAAGAATAATGTTATACCTCCGCATAGCCTTCATGATAACCACCCAAAACGGAGATTTTGGGCACAAGTTATCAAAGCAATGCGTGCGTATTGCTGGATTAGTGTATCACATTTCGTCTTATATTACAAGTTTTTTCTTAAAAAATCAGCAGTTTTTTTGTTTTTCCCTCGCGCGGCGGCAGATCACTCTGTACAAGGATCACATCGTCACCAATGGTCACAATATCCTGCCATGGAATTATCAGACTTTCCTCCCGTCCCAATAGCCCAAACCAGCGCAGACGTCCATAGATGATCAGGGCCTGTACACGGGCGTCGGTTTCCCCGATCTGCAGATCATCAACACGCCCGAGATTTGCCCCGGTCTTCATGTTGATTACTTCCCGCTCGCACAATTCGCTCAAAGTTGTCATTCCATCCTCCTCCCCTCTTTGTCGTCTTTCGCCTCCCTGCTATTTTATGTCTGATCACATTGGGCACAGAACCACCGCACTTTCCGCAATTCGCCGCAGCCCGGTTTCTGTCTTCTAAAAAAAGAGGAAATGTGGTATAATCAAAAAGCCAAATATCCTGTGGGCAGCAGATGTGACTGCTGGCCCTGTTCGGAGGAATTTTCAATGATTAAAAATATCATTTTCGATATCGGCGGCGTTGTCGTCAACTATGATCCCAAAGAATACCTGAGCCGGAAATTTAATCGTCCCGAACTTGAGCAGTTGCTCTACGACGCGATCTTTGACAGCGCGGAGTGGAAATTACTGGATGCCGGAAAGATGACCCGCGCACTGGCTGAGCAGCAGATGCTTTCTGCTGCGGGCGACTACCGATATGAGGCGCGTATGGTGCTGGACGACTGGCGCGGTATGATGACTACCAAGTTGGATACCGTGGAACTGATTACCGCACTTCGTGCATCGGGGTATCATATTTTCTTTCTCTCAAACATGCCGGAGGATATCTATCTCCTATTTACCCAGCGCCGCCGTTTTATGCAGTTATTTGAGGGCGGCATTGCAAGTTTCTCGGTTAAGATGACTAAGCCGGACCCCAAAATTTTTGACGCGCTGCTCAAAAAATATGAACTGGATCCCAACCTGACAGCCTTTGTCGATGATGATCGAGCAAACATCACCACTGCGCAGGCGCTGGGACTGACCGCAATTCCGTTTAAAGACGCTCAGGACCTGCGCAAAATGTTGGAATTCCTCGGCGTTGCCGTACCTGCTAAACTGCGTCACGCACCGCGCCCGCCCCGCAGAAAGAAATCTCTGCTGCATTGGCTGCGCCGCAAGAAGAACAAGGTCCTACCCACCGAGCTCTCCCCCGCTGATTCCGGCAATGCCGAGTCCTCTTTTATCGATCCTCTGGAGGAGTCGGAAGAAGACGAGGATGAAAGCGAAATCTGAATAATTCAATTTGGGCAAAATGAAAATCCGGGGCGGCGCTTCTCCCCTTTTGACACGGGAGCGTCGCTCTTTTTCTATTTTGGAGAGGAGGCTGATTTGATTGGATTCCTTTTCTCAGCATACAAATAATGAAAATGCAGGCGATATCGTCTTTATGAATACCAGCTTTATTCAAAAGGCCCTCGCCGATCTTCAAAAATCCAAGGACGCATTTGCCTCTTTGCTGGAGCAAGCGGAACTGGGGGATCCCAGCGCCCAGTATGAACTTGCTGTCCGCTACATGGAGGGAACCGGCACCAAAAAGGATTCTGTTGAGGCGTTTCACTGGTTTCAAGAATCTGCCGAACAGGGAGACCTGCAGGCTATTGCGGCATTGGGCCGGTGTTACCAATATGGTATCGGCACTCTGCGCGACCTTCGGCGCGCCAAAGAACAGTATGAGAACGCCGCCGAACAGGATTATGCACCCGCACTCTGTGATCTCGGCTTTTATTATGAAAAGGGCATCGGCGGTCCGATTGACAAGGATGCCGCCTTTGACTGTTACAGCCGTGCAGCCGAACAGGAATATCTGCCGGGCATCTGCTGCCTTGGTTTTTGTTACGAAGCGGGAATCGGAACCCAGCAGGACCTTGCGCGCGCCGCTGAGCTCTACGCACAGGCTGCCGGGCAGGGATATGCGCCGGCACAGTGCAATCTCGGTTTTTTTTATTTTTTTTGAATTGGCTGTTCTGTTAGTCTTTTTAGACGTGTTGTGTTGTTTCTCCGTGCGGCGGCGC
>CALXIJ010000097.1 GCA_944388335.1 uncultured Pygmaiobacter sp. | reverse complement strand
CCCAGACTCCTCAGGGAAAATATCCCTTGTTCCTTACAGTCCCTGATACCTGTATTTTCTGCAATCTTCTCCGGCGCTTTCCTTTTTTTTTGTAATGATGCGGCGACCACCGAGATCTACACTCTTCCCCTACACGACGCTCTTCCGATCTATCGAAAATAAAGCGGCGCGCCCCCGCCGCAGAGGGGGGAGGAAAAAAACGGCGGCGCAACCGGCCGCAGGAGAAAATAATCAGAAAAAACCGCGGCGCTCCCCGCCGCCCGATCGAAAAAAAAGAGAACCCCATGGCGGTTTGCCATGGGGTTCTCGGCCTATTCTGCTGCAATCGGCCCGCTGGGCCGGCGGCGAGAGGGGGAGAGGGCGGTTTACGCCTTCTTGCCCTTGGTCGCCTTCATCCGCTGCTCGTTGTTGAGGATCTGCTTGCGGATGCGGTAGCTCTTGGGGGTGACCTCCAGCAGCTCGTCGGTGTTGAGGAACTCCAGCGCCTCCTCGAGGCTGAACCGGCGCGGCGGGATCAGCCGCAGCGCGTCGTCACTGCCCGAGGCACGGGTGTTGGTCAGGTGCTTGGTCTTGCAGACATTCACCGCCATGTCGTCCCCCTTGGGATTCATGCCGATGACCATGCCCTCGTAGACCGGCTCGCCCGCGCCGATAAAGAGGGTGCCCCGCTCCTGCGCGTTGTACAGGCCGTAGGTCACGGCGGTGCCGGTCTCAAAGCTGATCAGCGAGCCGGTGGTCCGGGTGGGCAGGTCGCCCTTGTACTCGCCGTAGCCGTCGAAGATGGTGTTGAGGATGCCCTCGCCGCGGGTCGCGGAGAGGAACTCGCTGCGGTAGCCGAACAGCCCGCGGGAGGGGATCTTGAACTCGATCCGCATCCGGCTGTCCCCCTGCGGGTGCATCTCGACCAGCTCGCCCTTGCGGGCGGAGAGCTTCTCGATCACAGCGCCCTGATACTCGGTGGGCACATCGATGACCACCAGCTCATACGGCTCCTGCTTGTTGCCGTTCTCATCGGTGTGATAGAGCACCTTCGGGGGGGATACCTGAAACTCGTAACCCTCGCGGCGCATCTTCTCGATCAGGATCGACAGGTGCATCTCGCCGCGGCCCATCACCCGGAAGCTGTCGGTGGTGGCGGAATCCTCCACCGCCAGCGCGACGTCCCGCAGCAGCTCCCGGTGCAGCCGGTCGCGGATCTGCCGGCTGGTGACGAACTTGCCCTCCTTGCCGGCAAACGGGGAGTCGTTGACCGAGAAGGTCATCTCGACGGTGGGGTCGGTGATCTTGACGAAGTTGATCGGGTTGGGCACGCCGGCCTCGCAGATGGTGTTGCCGATGGTGACGTCCTCGATGCCCGAGAAGGTCACGATGTCGCCGGCCGAGGCCGACTCGATCTCCTTGCGGCCCACCCCGTCAAAGGCGTACAGCGCGGTGATCCGGGCATTCTTGTGCAGGTCGGGGTTGTGCCAGTCGCAGACGGTCACATTCTGGCCGACCTTCATGGTGCCCGCGTCGATCCGGCCGATCGCGGTGCGGCCGACGAACTCGTTGTAGTCGATGCAGGAGACAAGGCACTGCAGCGGCGCGGCGGGGTCCCCGACCGGCGGCTTGACATACTCGAGGATGGTGTAAAACAGCGGCTTGAGGTCGGTGCCCTGCACGTCGGGGGAATAGCTCGCGGTGCCCGCGCGGCCGGAGCAGAAGACCATCGGGGAGTCCAGCTGCTCGTCGGTGGCGCCCATGTCCATCAGCAGCAGCAGGATCTCGTCGATGACCTCCTTGATCCGGGCGTCCGGCCGGTCGATCTTGTTGACCACGATGACGATGGACAGGTTCTGGTCCAGCGCCTTCTGCAGGACAAACCGGGTCTGGGGCATCGGGCCCTCGGCCGCGTCGACCAGCAGCAGCACGCCGTTGACCATCTTGAGCACCCGCTCGACCTCGCCGCCGAAATCGGCGTGGCCCGGGGTGTCGACGATGTTGATCTTGACCCCGTTGTACACGGTGGAGGCGTTCTTGGACAGGATGGTGATGCCACGCTCCCGCTCGATGTCGCCGGAGTCCATCACCCGGTCGGCAACGACCTGATTGTCCCGAAAAACGCCGCTCTGCTTGAGCATCTCGTCCACGAGGGTGGTCTTGCCATGGTCGACGTGGGCGATGATCGCAATATTGCGCAGATCTTTTCTTTCCATACTTTCCGTCCCTTTTCTAAAGATTCCAATATATGCGGACAAAATATTGTACAACGAACAAAAAAACTTGTCAAGAACCGCGCCGGCGCCCCGTCCCGAAAGACCGCCCCTTTTTTTGTAAAACCGCTCTTTTCAGATGTAAAAAGGGCCCGCCTCTCTGTAAAGACGCGGGGGCCGAGGGCGCGAGGAGAGGGCGAGCCTTTCCCCGCCAAAAGCTGCCTTTTGCCGCGCGGCGGGGCGGCGGGGCCGCTTTACCGCTCTTTTACAAAACCGATACAGAAAGCTGGTATTTGTGTAAAGCCGCGGCTGGTACAATAGGCACCGTAGTCGGGAGATCCCGGCGAGCAAAACTGGAAAACTGGAACAGGCAAGCTGTTCTCAGGATGAAAGGAAAAGGGAGTTCTTTATGAAAAAGCTGATTTCACTGGTACTTGCGCTCACCTGCGCCGCCGCGCTGCTGGTCGGCTGCGGCTCGGATTCCTCCTCTGCCGCGGGCGGTTCCTCTGCTGCGGGCGGTTCCTCCGCCGCGGCGGGCAGCCTGTCGGGCACCGTCGGCACCAACGGCTCCACCTCAATGGAGAGCGTCATCGGCGGCCTGTCCGAGGCCTTCATGTCGGAGAACAGCGGCGTGACCGTCTCCTATGACCCGACCGGGTCGGGCACCGGCATTCAGGCGGTGCTGGACGGCACCACCGACATCGGCCTGTCCTCCCGCGCGCTGAAGGACGAGGAGAAGTCCGAGGGCCTCGTTGAGACCACCGTCGCGCTGGACGGCATCGCCATCATCGTCAACAAGGACAACCCCGTTGAGAATCTCTCCCTCGAGCAGATCGCGGGCCTTGCCACCGGCGAGATCACGAACTGGAGCGAGGTCGGCGGCAGCGACGCCGAGGTGGTCATGGAGGGCCGTGAGGCCGGCAGCGGCACCCGCGACGGCTTTGAGAGCATCGTCGGGGTCGAGGACGCCTGCAAGTATGCCAACGAGTCCACCTCCACCGGTGCGGTGATCGCGAACGTCTCCTCCAACGCCAACGCCATCGGCTACGCCAGCCTGTCGGCGGTCGAGAACGACGACACCGTCAAGATCGTCACGGTGGACGGGGTTGCCCCCAGCGAGGAGACCGTCCTCGACGGCAGCTACCAGATCCAGCGCCCCTTCGTCTTCGTCACCAAGGAGGGGGTCACCCTGAGCGAGGCGGCACAGGCCTTCTTCGACTTCGCCACCAGCGCCGATGCGAATGAGATCATCCGCGGTGCGGGTGCGGTGCCTGTCGCGGAGTAAATCCAAACAGAAATCGCAAACCGGATTTCTTATCAGTACGGGGCATCCCCCGGGGCCGCCAGAGGTCCCGGGGGAAACCCGGTATCGGAGGTTTTTTGTGAAAGCGAAACAGAATGAGAAAAACACCTCCCGGTGGCGGCAGCTGCGCCGCAGCCTGCGCGCGGCGAGCGAGCGGGTGATGAACCTATTGTTCTTCCTCTGCGGCATCCTCGCCATCGGCTGTGTGGCGCTGATCTCGGTCTATATGGTGATCTCCGGCCTGCCGGCGATCCGCGAGATCGGCCTTACCGATTTCCTCTTCGGGCAGGTGTGGGCCTCCACCGCAAAGGAGCCGCAGTTCGGCATCCTGCCCTTTATCCTCACCTCGGTCTGGGGCACCGTCGGCGCGACGGTGATCGGGGTGCCCATCGGGCTGATGACCGCCGTCTTCCTGTCCAAGATCGCGTCGCGGCGTCTCGCGGATAAGATCCGCCCCGCGATCGACCTTTTGGCCGGCATCCCGTCGGTCGTCTACGGCCTGATCGGCGTGTCGGTGCTGGTGCCGGCCATCGCGGCCTTCTTCGACCTGCCCAAGGGCACCAGCCTCTTCGCCGCGATCCTGGTCCTCTCGGTCATGATCCTGCCCTCGATCATCAGCGTCTCCGAGACCGCCCTCACGGCGGTGCCGCCGGAGTATGAGGAGGCCTCCCTCGCGCTGGGGGCCACCCGGATCGAGACCATCTTCAAGGTCAGCATCCCCGCCGCGAAGAGCGGCATCGCCGCCGGCGTGGTGCTGGGCATCGGCCGCGCGGTGGGGGAGGCGATGGCGGTCATGATGGTCGCGGGCAACGTGGCGAATATGCCCACCCTCTTCGGCAGCGTCACCTTCCTGACCACTGCCATCTCCAAGGAGATGAGCTACTCCTCCGGCCTGCAGCGGCAGGCGCTCTTCTCGATCGCGCTGATCCTTTTCCTCTTTATCATGCTCATCAACATCCTGCTGAACGTCCTGCTCAAGAAAAATACGAAGGGGGGCCGCTGAGATGGACGACAGAAGACTGGACCGCCGCCTTCCCGCCCGCCGCCGGATCTATGACCGGGTGCTGCGGGGGATCATCTGGGGCTGCGCGGCGCTTTGCATCCTGCTGGTCGTCTCGCTGATCGGCTACATCCTGATCCGGGGCCTGCCCCATGTCACGCTGCAGCTGCTCACCTCGCAGGAGAGCTACCTCAACGACACCATCGGCATCCTGCCCAGCATCCTCAACACCCTGTACATCATCATCGCCGCCCTCGTCATCGTGCTGCCGCTGGGGGTCGGCGCGGCGGTCTACCTCAACGAGTACGCCAAGAGCGGCCCGCTGGTGCGGGTCATCGAGTTCACCACCGAGACCCTCGCCGGCATCCCCTCGATCATCTACGGCCTTGTGGGGATGATGTTCTTCTGCCAGCTGCTCTCCCTCAAGACCTCGCTGCTCTCGGGCGCGCTGACGCTGGTTATCATGATCCTGCCCACCATCGTGCGCACCACGCAGGAGAGCCTCAAGACGGTGCCCGAGAGCTACCGCGAGGGGGCGCTGGGCCTCGGGGCGACCAAGTGGTATATGATCCGCACCATCATCCTGCCCAGCTGCGTGGACGGCATCGTCACCGGCTGCATCCTCGCGATCGGCCGGATCGTGGGCGAGTCGGCGGCGCTGCTCTTCACCGCCGGCATGGGGCTCAAGCTGCTGGGCGGCTTTTTTACCGCGATGGGCGGTTCGGGCGCGACCCTCAGCGTCGCGCTGTACATCTACGCGATGGAGCGGGGCAAGTTTGACGTCGCCTTCGCGGTGGCCGCGGTGCTGATGCTGATCGTCCTCATCGTCAACTTCGCCGCAAAGCGGCTGGGCCGCCGGCTCAAGAACAACCAATAAGGAGGCATACCCTCGTGGAAAATATCATCACCGCCAAGGACCTGAAACTCTACTACGGCAACTTTGAAGCCCTCAAGGGGATCACGGTGGATCTGGCCGAGCGGGAGATCACCGCCCTGATCGGCCCCTCGGGCTGCGGCAAGTCCACCTTCCTCAAGACCCTCAACCGGATGAACGATCTGGTGCCGGGGGTGAAGATCGAGGGCGAGGTGCTCTACCACGGGCAGAACATCTTCGACCCCGCGGTGGACGTCACCCAGCTGCGCAAGAAGGTGGGGATGGTCTTTCAGAAGCCCAACCCCTTCCCGATGAGCATCTACGACAACATCGCCTACGGCCCCCGGCTGCACGGCACCCACTCCAAGGCCGAGCTCAATGAGCTGGTCGAGAAGAGCCTGCGGGGGGCGAGCCTCTGGGACGAGGTCAAGGACCGGCTGAAGAAGTCCGCCCTCGGGCTGTCGGGCGGCCAGCAGCAGCGCCTTTGCATCGCGCGGGCGCTGGCGGTGCAGCCCGACGTGCTGCTGATGGACGAGCCGACCAGCGCGCTGGACCCGGCCTCCACCATCCGGATCGAGGAGCTGATGGCCGAGCTCAAGAAGAACTACACCGTCGTCATCGTGACCCACAACATGCAGCAGGCGGCCCGCATCAGCGACAAGTGCGCCTTCTTCCTGCTGGGGGAGATGGTGGAGATCGGCCCCACCGAGCAGATCTTCAGCATGCCCCGCGACAAGCGCACCGAGGACTACATCACCGGCCGGTTCGGCTGATCGCAGCCCGCCCGCGCCGCCAAAAAAGAGGCGGGTGTCGGACAAGGGCAAATGTGTTATAATGAAGAAAGTGAGTGTGACAAACCATGCCCGCAAGAAAATCTTTTGACGCCGAGCTGTCGGATCTCTCGGCCAGCCTGATCCGGATGGGGTCGATCGCGGCCCGCTCGATCGACGCGGCGATCGCGGCCTTTGACGCCCACGACCTGCAGGCGGCGGCCGCGGTGATCGAGGGGGACCGCCAGCTCGACGATATGGAGCGCGAGATCGAGCGCCACTGCCTGACCCTGCTGCTGCGCCAGCAGCCGGTCGCGCGGGATCTGCGGATGATCTCGACCGCCCTCAAGATGATCACCGACATCGAGCGGATCGGGGATGCCTCGGCGGACATCGCCGAGATCACCCGCCACATCAGCGGCGAGATCCCCGAGATCCTCGAGCAGATCGACCGGATGGCCGCCGAGGCCAGAGGGATGGTCTTCGACGCGGTGGACGCCTTTGTCAAGTCGGACACCGAGCGGGCCGAGGCGGTCATCGCCCGGGACGACATCGTGGACGAGGCCTTCAACGAGGTCAAGCGCCGGATGGTGGAGGTGCTGCGGCGGGACAGCTCGATGGTGGACGTCGCGATCGACTATCTGATGATCGCCAAATATCTCGAGCGGCTGGGGGACCACGCGGTGAACATCTGCGAGTGGACCGAGTTCTACAAGACCGGCATCCACCAGACCGGCCGCTGACGGACGGGAAAAACCGAGGAAAGAGGGAACTGCTTTGGCACAGCTGATCTATGTGATCGAGGACGATGAGAGCATCCGCACGCTGCTGGACGCGGCGCTGACCAGTGAGGGGTACGAGGTGTGGGGCTTTTCGGACGCATCGCCGGCCCTCAAGGCGATGGCGGAGCGCCGGCCCGCGCTGGTGATCTTTGACATCATGCTGGAGGGGATGGACGGGATCACCGCCCTCAAGCTGATGCGCCAGAGCCCCGAGCTGCGGCGGATCAAGGCGATGATGCTCACCGCCCGCGACACCGAGACCGACAAGGTCACCGGGCTGGACGCCGGGGCGGACGACTATATGACCAAGCCGTTCAGCGTGCTGGAGCTCTGCGCCCGGGTGCGGGCGCTGCTGCGCCGGGGGGAGGACGGCCCCGAGCCGCTGGAGGAGCGGTACAGCTTTGGGGATCTGGTGGTCGATACCAAGGCGCGGGAGGTCACCCTCGCCGGCAAGCCGGTGGAACTGACCTACAAGGAATTTGAACTGCTCAAGACGCTCATCGCGGGATCGGACCGGGCGCTGGGGCGGGAGGAGCTGCTGCAGAAGGTGTGGGGCTACGACTTTGTCGGGGAGACCCGCACGCTGGATATGCATGTGGGGACCCTGCGCCAGAAGCTGGGGGACGACCCGGCGAATCCCAAATACATCAAGACGGTGCGCGGGGTGGGCTATCGCTTTATCGGGGCGAGGAGCCAGGGCTGACCGCGGCCTGAGGAGATTTGACAGATGAAAAAGAAAATCAGGATAAGCATGGCGCTGGTGCTGGGTCTGGGACTGCTGATCTGCACCGTCGCCGCGGCCTTTGTGTTCGAGGCGCGGTTCACCTCCCGCGCCAAGGAGGATATGCAGCGGCTGGTCTCCTCGGTGGCGCTGTCGGCCCAGTCGACCGGGCGGGACGCCGCGGCGGCAAAGCAGCTGTCGGACTCGACCGGCGGGCTGCGGGTCACCTTTGTCGATGAGGACGGGGTGGTCACCGGGGACTCGGCGGCGGATCCGGCCACGATGGAGAACCACGCCGACCGGGAGGAGATCGTCACCGCCCGGGTCGCGAAATACGGCATCTCGGTCCGCCGGTCCGAGACCACCGGCAGCAATATGCTGTATGTGGCCACCCGGCTGTCCGACGGCAGTTATCTGCGGGTGTCGGGGCAGTACCCGTCGGCGCTGGCGGGGTTTGTCAGCTTTCTGCCCGCGACGCTGGCCGCCGCGGTGGTGGCCTACCTGATCGCGCTGGTGCTGGCGGACCGGTTTGCCCGCAGCATCTCCGGCCCGATCGAGGAGCTCTGCTCGGGGCTCAAGTCGGTGCGGGGGGGCACGGTGCGGCTGGACCCCGCCCGCTATCCCTATGACGAGTTGCAGGAGATGGCCGCCGACATCAACGAGCTGTCGGAGGACGTCGACCGCAGCATCAAGACCCTCAGCGAGGAGCGCGCGCGGATCGACTATGTGCTGGACAACATGACCGAGGGGCTGATCCTGCTGGACGGGCAGGAGCAGGTGCTCACCATCAACCGGGCTGCCTGCGGCTTTTTGGGCTGCGACAAGTCGGTCACCGGCAAGAACATCATCTACGCCACCCGGCAGATGGCGCTGATCGAGGCGGTCGACGGGGCGGTGCACTCCGCCGCGGCGGGCCGGGTGGAGCTGCCGCTGTCCAGCGGGCTGCTGATCGATGCGGCGGTCAGCCCGGTGGTCCGGGCCGAGGGGGACGGCGAGATGGCCGAGGCCGCGATTGTGGTGCTCTCGGACGTGACCATCCGGCGCAACGCGGCGCGGATGAAGCAGGAGTTCTTCTCGAACGCCAGCCATGAGCTCAAGACCCCGATCACCTCGATCCGGGGCTTCGCCGAGCTGCTCTGTGCCGCGCCCGACCTCGAGCCGGAAAAGCGGCAGGAGTACGCCCGCCGGATCCTGCGGGAGGCCGGCACGATGCAGAACCTCATCAGCGACATCATCATGATCAGCCGTCTGGAGTCGGGGGACATCACCTTTGAGCGGGAGGTGCTGGATCTGGCGGATGTCGTGCGGGACTGCTGCGCCAACGCAAAGCCCGCCGCGGAGGAGAACGGCACCACCCTGACCTGCGCGGCCGAGCGGGCGGTGATCTCCGCCTCCCGCAAGGAGATGCAGGAGCTGGCCGGCAACCTGATCCAGAACGCGGTGCGGTACAACGGCGCGGGCGGCTATATTGATGTCAACCTCACCGCCGACGACGAGAAGATCGTCCTCTCGGTACACAATACAAATAGTTATATTGAGCCACAGTATCAACAGCGGGTTTTTGAACGATTCTACCGGATCGACAAGGGCCGCAGCAAGGCGATGGGCGGCACCGGCCTGGGGCTGGCGATCGTCAAGCATGTGGCGGGCCAGTACGGGGCAAAGGTGGATCTGACCTCGACCAAGGAGGACGGGACCACCTTCACCGTCACCTTCCCCCGGGAGAAGAGCGCCGCCGCCCACTGAGCGGGCGGCAGGGCGGCAGACCGGAAAAAACAGATTGCGCGGCGGCGTTCCCACCCGGGGGCGCCGCCGCTTTTTTGCCGTTTTTGCGGGGAACCGGAGCTTCGGGGCAGGGGACGCAGCGGCGCAGGGAACCGGCCCGCCCGGCGGCGCAGATTTTCGCGGATGAAAAATGTGTGCCCTGACCCTGCGCGCCCCGCCGCGCGGGGAGACGGCAGGCGAGACGCTCCGCTGGGGGAAAAGGACCTTGGCCCTCGGCATGATCCCGGGCGTCATCGGGAGACCGCCCGCCGGAAGAAAAGAGGACTCTGGCCTCCCAAGAGGCCCTGAGGAGGCGTCAAAAGCGGCATCCCGCGGGGAAAAGGGGCAACTTCACGGCTTTTTCACACCCGCGCGATTGTTTTTTCACCGTCCGGATGCTATGATAGAACAAAGAAAAAATAAAAAACGCCCCGCCGGGGGGATGAGATTCCCATGGCGGCGCGGCGTTGATCGGATTTGGAGTGGATAATATGATTTGCAGAAATTGTGGCAGAGAACTGCCCGACGACGCGCGTTTCTGCGGCCGCTGCGGCGCGCCGGTTTCCCCCGCGGCCCCGGCTGCAGGGAGCAGCGCCCCGGCTTCGGAGAATGCCGCCCCGGCGGCAGGGAGCACCGGCGCGGCGCAGGAGGGCGCGGCCGGAACTTTTGCCGCCGCATCCGAGCAGACCGGCCCGGCAGCCGCCCGCCCGCAGCCGCAGGTGCCGCCGCCGCTCTCGGACAGCGCGCCCAGCTGGAGCAGCCGCCCGGCCCCGTCGCCGGCCCCGGTACCCCGGCAGCAGAGCGCCGCGCCGCTGAGCGTGGGCCAGTTCTTCCTGATGGATCTGGTCAGCATGATCCCGCTGCTCAACATCGTGCTGCTGCTGGTCTGGTCCTTTGCGGACAACACGAACCCCAACCGCAGGAACCTCGCCCGCGCCCGGCTGATCTGGGTCGCAATCGGCATCGTCTGCAGCATCCTGCTGCTGCTGATCGCAATCTGGGCGATGAGCAACACCTATTGGTATCTGCGGTACTGAGCGCAGCGCCCTCGAGGGCGGACAGCTGATCCCCCGCGGGCGGAACGACCCGTGCCGGGGAATTGCCCTTTGCCGGGCAGCCCGTCCCGCGCCGCATGACCGGCCGCGGCGGCTTTCCCCTGCGGCGGATCCTCTTTCGCCTCCCGGCCGGGAGGCCGGCGGGGGGTGCAGAGCTGACAGAACCCCAGAACACACAGAAAAAAGAAAAAGGCGTGCCGCGTCCCTCCCCGCTATCCGGGGGTGGATCCGGGGCGCCGCTTTGCGCCCGGCCGCGTGTCCTATGCAGAAAAAGCCCTTTTTG
>CALXIJ010000096.1 GCA_944388335.1 uncultured Pygmaiobacter sp. | reverse complement strand
TGGGTCAGGTCGGCGTCCTCCCGCAGGTCTCGGATCCTCAACTGCATTGTCATCACCACAGCAACACTATAACAAAGGGCAATTTGTCCTATTGAAAATTAGGACAATATGTCCTATACTGTGCCCTGAGAGGAGGTGCGGTATGCCGGACTACAAGCGGAAAAAGCAAACCGCGGCCGGGTTGCATTTGGGCAAAAAGGGAAATATAATAAAAGCTGTCTGCAAATCGGCGGCGCGCGGGGGGGGCGCTTTTCTCCCCCCATCATCGCAACAAACACCAATCAAAAACGGAGGATTTTCTGTGTTGCTGGAACTCTTTTTGGACACCCTGACCGACGCGGCCAAGATGCTGCCCTTCCTCTTCCTCGCCTGCCTGCTGGTCGAGCTGGCCGAGCACCGGCGCGGCGAGCGGCTGCAGAGGCTGCTCAGCGGCGAGAGCCGGGTCGGCTTCCTCGTCGGCGCGCTGCTCGGCGCGCTGCCCCAGTGCGGCTTTTCCGCGATGGCGGCAAACCTCTACGCCGGGCGGGTCATCACGCTGGGCACCCTGCTGTCGGTCTTTCTCGCCACCTCGGACGAGGCCTTCCTCGTCCTGCTGGCAAACCCCTCCGCCATCGGCGCCCTCGCCGCGCTGGTCGCCTTCAAGATCCTGCTGGGCGCTGCGAGCGGCTTCGCGATCGACTTTCTGCTCCGCCGCCGGCTGATCCGGGTCGGGATGGTCGCCGAACAGGAGCAGATCCACTGCCCCTGCAAGCACGACGAGGGCGCCGAGCACCCCACCCTCGCCACCCTCCGCCACACCCTTGAGGTGACGGCCTATGTCGTCCTCTTCTCCTTCCTGATCCACCTTGTCATGGAGCAGCACGGCGGCGCCGTCCTGACCGACTGGCTCGCCGCCACCCGGCTGCTCCAGCCCGTCCTCGCCGCCGCCATCGGCCTGATCCCGAACTGCGCCGCCAGCGTCCTGCTCGCCCAGCTGTACCTATCCGGGGTCATCTCCTTCGCCTCCCTCGCCGCCGGCCTCGCCAGCGCCGCCGGCATCGGGCTGCTGGTCCTCTTCCGCGAAAACCGCCCCTTTTCCAAAAACCTCGCCATCACCGGCATCCTCTTTGTGATCTCCGCCGCCGCCGGCATCGGGCTGACCGTCCTCGAGCAGATCTTCTGACCCCTCGGCTGCGCAGGATTTTACAAATTTTTTCAAAAAAAAGGGATTGTTTTTTCCCGGCGGCCATGCTATAATGACCTCAGCTGAGAGAATTTGAGCCAAAGCGAAAACCCTTTCAAGGGTCTTTTTGCTTTGGCTCTTTTTTGTTGCCCCCGCGGGGCACAGCAGTTTTTTTGACAAGGTGGATTCGGTTTCATGGTTGATGTGACAATCATCGGCTGCGGGGTCATCGGCGCCGCGACCGCCTTTGCGCTGGCGAGGTACGACCTCTCGGTCGTCCTCCTCGAGCGGGAAAACGACGTCGCCGACGGCACCACCAAGGCCAACAGCGCGATCATCCACGCCGGTTATGACCCCGAGCCCGGCACCCTGATGGCCCGGCTCAACGTCGAGGGCAACCGGATGGTCAAGGAGCTGGCCCGCCGGCTCGACGTCCCCTGCAAGGAGATCGGCAGCATGGTGCTCGCCTTTGACGAGGGGGACCTGGGCACCATCCGCACCCTCTACGACCGCGGCGTCCAAAACGGGGTGCCGGGGCTGCGGCTGCTCTCTGCCGAGGAGGCGCTCGCCCTCGAGCCGAACCTCTCACGGGAGGTCAAGGGCGCGCTGCTCGCCCCCTCGGCGGCGGTGATCTCCCCGTGGGAGTTCTGCCTCGCGCTGGCCGAGACGGCGGTCAAAAACGGGGTGCAGCTTTTCCTCAACAGCCCGGTGACCGCGATCGAGCGGATCGAGGGCGGCTACCGCATCACGGCGGGGGAGCGGGTCGTCGAGAGCCGGATGGTGGTCAACGCCGCCGGCGTCCACGCCGACCGGGTCCACGACATGGTCGCCCCCCACGCCTTCACCACCCACCCCAGCCGGGGGGAGTACTATCTGATGGACAAGAGCCAGGGCGCGCTGGTGGGGCATGTCATCTTCCAGTGCCCGAACGCCGACGGCAAGGGGGTGCTGGTCTCCCCGACCGTCCACGGCAACCTGATCGTCGGCCCGAACGCCGAGCCGGTCGACGACGGGGACGACGTCGCGGTGACCGCCGGCGGGCTGGCCTTTGTCAAGCGGCAGGCGGCGCGCAGCGTGCCGGACATCAACTACCGCGAATCGATCCGCAACTTCTCCGGCGTGCGGGCGGTCACCGACCGGCCCGACTTCATCATCGAGGAGGCGGCGGGCGCGCCCGGGTTCATCGATCTTGGCGGCATCAAGTCGCCGGGGCTCTCCTCGGCGCCGGCGATCGCGGCCGAGGCGGTGAAGCTGCTGGCGCGGGCGGGGCTTGCCCTGAACGAGAAGCCCGCCTTTGACGAGCAGCGCCGCCGGGTGCGGTTCAAGGAGCTCTCGAGCCGGGAAAAGGCGGCCCTGATCGAAAAGGAGCCCGCCTATGGCCGGGTGATCTGCCGCTGCGAGACCATCACCGAGGGGGAGATCCTCGCGGCGGTCCGCGGGCCGATCCCGCCGGTCTCGATCGACGGGGTCAAGCGGCGGTGCGGCAGCGGGATGGGCCGCTGTCAGGGCGGCTTCTGCGGGCCGCGGGTGCAGGAGATTCTGGCCCGGGCGCTGGGGGTCGACCAGTGCGAGATCCCGCAGGACACCGCGGGCAGCCGGATCCTGACCGGCAGGACCAAGCAGAGTGCGGACAACGGGGAGAAAGGGGGCGCTGGAGTATGACCGAATACCATGAGCTGATCGTCATCGGCGGCGGGCCGGCGGGACTGGCCGCGGCCTGTGCGGCGTGGGACAAGGGGGTGCGGGACATCCTGATCCTCGAGCGGGACAAGGAGCTGGGCGGCATCCTCAACCAGTGCATCCACAACGGGTTCGGGCTGACCTATTTTAAAGAGGAACTGACCGGGCCGGAGTACGCGGGCCGGTTCATCAAGATGCTCTGGGAGACCGGCGTGCAGGTCAAGACCGACACGATGGTGCTGGCGGTGACCCCGGCGCGGGAGGTCCACGCGGTCAACACCCACGACGGGTATCTGGTGCTGCGGGCGGGCGCGATTGTGCTGGCGATGGGCTGCCGGGAGCGCACCCGCGGCGCGATCGGGATCCCGGGCGACCGGCCGGCGGGAGTGCTGACCGCCGGCGCGGCACAGCGGTATCTCAACATCGAGGGGTACATGGTCGGCAAGCGGGTGGTGATCCTCGGGTCGGGGGACATCGGGCTGATCATGGCCCGGCGGATGACCCTCGAGGGGGCGAAGGTGCTCGCCTGCGTCGAGGTGATGCCCTATTCGGGCGGCCTCAACCGCAACATCGTGCAGTGCCTTGGCGACTTTGAGATCCCGCTCTACCTCTCCCACACCATCACCGACATCGTCGGCAAGCGTGGACGGGTGGAGCGTGTGGTGGTCAGCGCGGTGGACGAAAACCGCGCCCCGATCCCCGGCACCGAGATGGTCTTTGACTGCGACACGGTGCTGCTCTCGGTCGGGCTGATCCCGGAGAACGAGCTCTCCCGCGCGGCGGGGATCGAGATCGATCCGCGCACAAACGGCCCGGTGGTCTATGAGAATATGCAGACCAGCCTGCCGGGGGTCTTTGCGGCGGGGAACGTGGTCCACGTCCACGATCTGGTGGACTTTGTCACCGCCGAGAGCCAGC
>CALXIJ010000095.1 GCA_944388335.1 uncultured Pygmaiobacter sp. | reverse complement strand
GGGGCTCAAGGTTCCCCACATCGGCTGGAACCGGCTGCGGATCCTCCATAAGGTTGTTCCTCTGTTCAAGTATTCCGGGGATGAGGAGTATGTCTACTACGTCCACAGCTACTATGCGACCGACTGCGCGGAGAACACCCTCGCGGTCAGCGAGTACGGCATCCCGGTCACCGGGGTGGTCCGTGCCGGCAGCGTGATCGGCACCCAGTTCCACCCGGAGAAGAGCGGACAGGCCGGGCTGCGGCTGCTGCGGGCTTTCAGCGAGCTGTGAGGGGGGAATCGTGAGATGGAGCTATTTCCTGCGATAGACCTGCTCGGCGGCAAAGCGGTGCGGCTGGTGCAGGGGGACTATGCCCAGAAGACGGTTTACAGCGACCGGCCCGAGGAGGTGGCGGAGGGATTCCGCCGGCAGGGCGGGCGAAACCTGCATCTGGTCGATCTCGACGGCGCAAAGGACGGCGCACCGGAGAACTTTGAGACGATCCGCCGGATTGTCTCAGTCGGGGGATTCTTCGTCGAGGTCGGCGGCGGGATCCGCACCGAGCAGCGGGTGGCGGATTACCTCGAGATGGGGGTTTCCCGGGTGATCCTCGGCACTGCGGCGGTCACCGACCCCGATTTTCTCGACCGGATGGTCGCCCGGTACGGGGCGCAGATTGCGGTCGGGGTGGATGCCCGGGACGGGCGTGTCGCCACCCACGGCTGGCTGGAGACGACCGATCTGGACAGTTTTTCCTTCTGTCAGGAGCTGAGCCGGCGGGGGGTACAGACGGTGATCTACACCGATATTTCCCGGGACGGCAAGCTGGCCGGGACCAATCTTGCGGCCTACCGCCGGCTGTGCGGGATCGAGGGCCTCTCGGTGGTGGCCAGCGGTGGGATCAGCGCGCTAAAAGAGCTGGAAGAGCTGGCGCAGATGGGCGCTGCCGGGGCGATCCTCGGCAAGGCGCTCTACACCGGAAAGCTGCGGCTGGATGAGGCGGTCGCCCGGGTACAGAATCAAGCGGGGAGGGAAGAGAGATGATCACAAAGCGGATTATCCCCTGTCTCGATGTGCGGGACGGCAGGGTGGTCAAGGGGGTCAACTTTGAAGGGGTGCAGGATGTCGCAGACCCGGTCGAGATGGCCCGGTTTTACAATCAGGCCGGCGCGGATGAGCTGGTCTTTTACGACATCACCGCCAGCGTCGAGGGGCGGGGCATCTTTACCGAGGTGCTGCGGAGGGTCGCCAGCGAGATCTTTATCCCGCTGACCGTCGGCGGCGGCATCCGCACGCTGGACGATTTTGACCGGGTGCTCAAGTGCGGGGCGGACAAGGTCAGCGTCAACAGCGGCGCGATCGACGATCCCGATCTGATCCCCCGCGCGGCCCAGCGGTACGGGGATCAGTGTGTCGTGCTGAGCATGGACATCAAGCGGGTGGATGGCCGGTTCATGCTCTTCGCAAAGGGCGGCCGGGTCAACACCGGCATCGACGCGCTGGAATGGGCCGAGCGCGGGGCTGCAAACGGCGCGGGGGAGATCGTCGCCAACAGCATCGACACCGACGGGGTCAAGGGCGGCTTTGACCTCGAGCTGCTCGACGCGCTGGCAGCCCGGGTGGATGTGCCGATCATCGCCAGCGGCGGCGCGGGGAAGATGGAGGATTTTGCCGAGCTCTTCTGCAACCATCCCGGGGTGGACGCCGGCCTTGCGGCCAGCATCTTCCACCGCAAGGAGGCCGAGATCGGCGCCCTCAAGCGGTATCTGCGGGAGCGGGGCGTCGAGGTGCGTCTGTGACCGCAGCAACGAAAAAAATCGCCCTTTGGGGCAGAAAAGAGAGAGAAAATGTCTGTCGAACTCAAATTTGATGAAAAGGGATTGATCCCCGCGATCGTGCAGGATCACTATACCAAAGAGGTGCTCACCCTCGCCTATATGAATGCGGAGAGCCTTGCGATCAGCGTCGCGGAGGGCCGCACCTGCTTTTACAGCCGCAGCCGCCAGTGCCTTTGGCGCAAGGGGGAGACCAGCGGCAACATCCAGCGGATCGTCTCGATCACCGCGGACTGCGACGCCGACGCGCTGGTGGTGGATGTCATCAAGAGCGGCCCTGCCTGCCATACCGGGGCGGAGAGCTGCTTCTTCCAGCCGGTCTACCTGAGCGAGGAGCTCAAGCCCTTCTGCTACGAGGGGCTGTACAAGCTGCTCGAGGGGCGCAAGACCAATCCCAAGGAGGGCAGCTATACCAGTTACCTGTTTGATAAGGGAATGGACAAGATCCTCAAAAAGGTCGGCGAGGAGTGCACCGAGGTCATTGTCGCCGGCGCAAAGCGGGACCGGGAGGAGACCATCTTCGAGATCGCGGACCTCGCATACCATGTGATGGTGCTGATGGTCGAGTCGGGAATCAGCATCGCGGACGTGACCGCTGAGCTGGAAAAGCGGCATGTCATCGACCACAAGGTCAAACAGGAGCGGATGCAGTGAGAACAGAGGGAAGAGGAATCCTCTGCACCAGCGTCCACACCCACACGACCTTCTGCGACGGGGCAGACACCCCCGCCGCTATGGCGGCGGCCGCGGCAGAAATGGGGCTGCAGACACTGGGATTTTCGGGGCACGGCTATGTCCCGCAGGAAAACTTTGGCATCCCGCCGGAGCGGGTGGGGGACTACTGCGAGGAGATCCGCCGTCTGCGGGAGATGTATGCCGGCCGGCTGGAGATCCTCTGCGGCCTCGAGTTGGACACCCAGACGCCGCCCAGCCAGCGGGAAGAGGCAGCGCGCCTTGATTATCGGATCGGCAGCTGCCACGCGGTACAAGATGCCGCGGGGCGGTTCTGGACGGTGGATGACACCCCTGAGCTGCTGCGGCAGGGGATCCGGGAGGGCTTTGGCGGGGATCCGCTGGCGCTGGTGCGGGCCTATTATGACCAGTTTGTCCCATGGGTCTGTGCGCTGCGGCCCGAGATTGTGGGGCATCTGGATCTCGTGACCAAGTTCAATCAGAAGGAGCCTTTCATTGCGGAGGAGGACCCGCGCTACCGGGCGCTGGCGCTCGGCGCCGCGGATGCGCTGCTGGAGGCGGGGCTGCTGCTCGAGATCAATACCGGGGCGATCAGCCGCGGCTGGCGCACAGAGCCCTATCCCGCGGAATTTCTGCTGCGCCGGATCCGGGAGAAGGGCGGCAGGGTGACCGTCACCTCGGATGCCCATGCCGCCGCAGCGCTGACCTTCGGCTTTGCCGATGCGCTCTCACTGCTGCGGGAGGTCGGTTTTCGGTCGGTCTGGGAATTGACTGCCGGCGGCTGGGTCGAGCGGGGAATTCAGGTGAACTAAAGAAAAAAGAGGAAGCGGAGACAAAAGTCCGCTTCCTCTCTTTCTCTTCTTATTGGATGGCCTGCTTTAGGGGCGTGCAAAGCAGAGCATCACGCCTCTTTGTCGCCCTGCAGATGCCGCTCGACCCGCTGGATAATCATGTCCAGCGCGACCTCGTTGCGGCCGCCCTCAAGGACGATGATATCTGCCGAGCGCTTGGAGGGCTCGACAAACTGCTCGTGCATCGGCTTGACGGTGGCGAGATACTGGGTCACCACCGAGTCGAGGCTGCGGCCCCGCTCCTTGACGTCGCGGGAGATCCGGCGCAGCAGCCGGACGTCGGCATCGGTGTCAACAAAGATCTTGATATCCATCATATCCCGCAGCGTCTTGTTCTGGAAGATCAGGATCCCCTCGATAATCAGCACCCGGGAGGGTTCGATGTGGATGGTTTTATCCGAACGGTTGTGCACCGTGAAGTCGTAGACGGGGCAATCCACCGCCTGCCCGGCCCGCAGCTTGGTCAGATGCTCGATCAGGAGATCGGTGTCAAAGGCATCGGGATGGTCATAGTTGAGCCGGCTGAGCTCCTCATAGGTCATGCCCTCATGCGCCTTGTAATAGTTGTCATGGTAGACCACGCTGACATTGTCGCCAAAATGTTTTTTGAGCCGATCGGTCAAGGTTGTTTTGCCGCTGCCGGTACCTCCGGCGATGCCGATTACCATCATATCCACAGGGTATCATCCTTTCAGCGCGGGGCGCAGAGCCCCTGCGTCTTTCGCTCGCACAGGGAACCTGCCGGCCGCAGATTGCAAAATCCCTGTAATCTTTTTATCAGATAACAGTATAGTATAATTTCGGGACAGGGTAAAGATAAAATTGCAAAAGAGCGCGAAAAAAGGAAGATTTGTCCGAAAAAGCCTCTTGATCAACACGGTCGAAAACGCTTTTCATAATATATAATATATATAATACATTATTAGGGAGACGAAAAAAGGACAAAACAAAAAAAGCAAGAAAAAATTTGAAAAAAGTGTTGACATATCCTTTCAGCTGTGATAATATAAACAAGCTGTCCCGCACGGACAGCGAAAAACAGCAGAACGGGCCGAAAAGCCGGGCACAAAAAAGAATTTAAAAAAATTCAAAAAAGTGCTTGACAAACAAAACCTGATCTGCTATAATAAATAAGCTGTCACAAAGAAATGCGGACAGCGAAACCTCCAAAGATTTGGAGGTCAGGACCTTGAAAATTAAACAATATAGAGAAAAGCTTGAAGGAGCTCTAGAGCAGGAGGAAACCTGCTCGTTAAAGCTAAAAATTCCTTTAAAGTAATTCTACAAGGACGCAAGCGATTGCGTG
>CALXIJ010000094.1 GCA_944388335.1 uncultured Pygmaiobacter sp. | reverse complement strand
AATCGTTTTTCCTGTTCCTTGCGGGAATAGGGACGGATCTCGGTGCCAGATGGCGCTTCGCTGCGGGCGAAAAAGTCCGGGACAAAGGCACAAGCGAGTCCCGCCCGCGCCATTTGCATCGCAAAATGATAGCTGGTAGTCTCGAGAATTACCCGGGGGCCGGATCCATCGGGGGGAAAATGCTGCATCTGATTGATATAGAGCTGGAATTCATCCCCCTTTCCCACCAAAGAGGCGCCCTCAAGATCTTGCTGGGTGAGTTCTTCCTTCTCACAGAGGGGACTGTCCTTTGGCAGAACAAAGCTGTATCCGCAGTTGAACAGCAGACGGCTGTCAAAGAGATTGCGGTCACAAGGATCTGAGAGGATTGCAAGGCCTGCGCCATCCCGGCGCAAAAGATCCTGCGCCTGACGATCCGGTATCTCGATCAGATAGAGCAAAAGATCCGGACGCTGCGCTGCAAATGCCTGCACAAATTCTGGTCCGAGGTATTCCGGCACCGAACAGGTGCAGTAGATCTTAAGCCGCATTGGGGCATCGTCTGACCGGGCGGCGGAGCGGATCATCCGGAATTCCCGCAGGATGCGTTCTGCCTGCCGCTGCAGCCGCCCTGCACGCGGCGTTGGCAGCATCCGGTGATGTTCCCGCACAAACAATGGTTCCCCCAGTTCATCCTCCAGCGCCAGAATGGTCTTACTCACACTCTGTGCCGAGATAAACAGGCGCTGTGCCGCGAGATGAACACTGCCGGCCCGATAGACCTCTGTAAAGATCTGTAAGCTGCGCTCATTGAGCATCATTTTCCCCTCCCTTCCTTTTCATTCTATATCAACTAAATGGTTGATACAACTCCCTTTTTTGTGCTTTTGATTTTTCCCTGAAAGCGGTAGAGTAGAATCAGAAAATCCCGCAAGATGATGCGGAAAAGAAAGTGAGGCCGGCAAGATGAAACAAATCTTTACCAACGCAAATATCGTTGATGTACTCAGCGGCGCACTGATCGAAAATAGCGCTGTTCTTGTGGAGGATGGCATCATCCGACAGGTGGGCCGCCGTCTGAGCGCCGACGGCGCTCAGACGGTGGATCTCGGCGGGCGGTACCTGACCCCCGGTCTCTTCAATTGCCATGCCCACCTTGCGGCGCGGGTCACCGCCATCCAGTCAGATATGGTGGGAATGAACTGGTTTGATCTGGCCTACAACTGTATCTCCAATGCCGAAAAACTGTTGCGCTCCGGGGTAACCTACGCGCGGGATGTCGGCACCGGCAACCTTGCCACCTGCCACCTCAAACGATATGTCAAAAGCGGGCAGCTCAAGCTCTCCCCTGATCTGCAGGTGGTGGGTTCGGCAGTATGCATGACCGGCGGCGCGACCTGGAATGTCGGCGCAACACAGGCGGACGGGGGGGACGAGTGCCGCAAGGCTGCACGGCTGCAGCTGCGTGAGGGAGCGGATGCGATCAAGCTCTATGCCAGCGGCAGCGTGCTGACCGCCGGAATGGACACCGAGAGTCCCCAGCTCAGCCGGGAGGAGATGGCTGCCTGTGTCGAGGAGGCCCATCACGCCGGGAAAAAGGCCTGCTGCCATGCCCAGAACAACCGCAGCATCCGCAATGCCCTTGCTGCCGGTGTCGATCACATCGAACACGGTATCGGGCTGGACGATGAGACCATCGAAATTATGCTTCATCAGGGGACCTGGCTGGATCCTACCGTATCGGCGCTCTACCACATCACCCGCCACGCCGACCAGCTGCTGCCCGAAGTTGCAGAAAAAGCGCTTCGTCTGGAAGAGGTATGCTATGACTCCTTCCGCCGCGCCTATGCGGCCGGCGTCCCCTGCGCCTGCGGCAATGATGCCGGCAGCAGTTTCTGCTTCTTTGACGAAACCGCCAGCGAGATGGTCGTTATGGTCGAAAAATGCGGTCTCTCCCCTGTACAGGCGCTTGAAATCGGCACAATCAACAGTGCAAAGATGCTGGGCGTAGATGCATCTCTCGGTTCCATTACCCCGGGAAAGCGGGCTCATCTGGCACTGTTCGACCGCAATCCTCTGGAGGATATCCGGGCACTGACCCACTGTGTGATGACGGTCAAGGACGGCGAGATCCTGCACGATCTGCGCTGACAACCTTCAAAAAATCCCCCACAGCCGTGCTGTGGGGGATTTTTTGAATGCCGCAGCTGAGACCTCGGTCTCAATAGATAAAAAAACGGGACGATATTCCGTCCCGGTAAAAGATACAATTATTTGAGGAAGCCCTCGATGATCTTCTGCTCAGCCTGCTTCTCGGTCAAGCCGAGGGTCATCAGCTTGGTCAGCTGCTCGCCGGCGATCTTGCCGATTGCCGCCTCGTGGATCAGCGCCGCATCAACATTGTGAGCGGTCAGCTCGGGAATCGCGCTGACCTCGCCCTCATCCATGATGATCGCATCGCACTCCGAGTGCCCGCTGCAGGCCGCTTCGCCGATCAGACGGGAACGGAAGAGCTGGCGGGAGTGCTGTTTCGCCACCGAACGGGAGATGAGATGCGCACCGCTGCCCTCCCCCTCAAGGGTGATAACAAAGTCGCTCTCGGCAGTCTGAACCCCCTCGGTGAGCAATTTCTCCTTGACCACCATCTTGGCATCCTTGCCCAGCACGGCCGTCGTCTTGCGGACGGTGGAATCGACACCGCCGATCTGGGTGGTGTTCATCTCCATATAGGCTCCCTCCGCAAGGGTCGCATCGGTGACCGGGTTGATGACCCGCCCGCCGGCGCCGTTTCCGGTGCCGATGTGCTTTTCGAGATAGAGTACCCGCGCGCCCTTCTCGAGGAAAAAGCGGTGAATCCCGTTGTGCCGGGCCTCCTCTTCTCCTTCCGAGTGGACGCCGCATCCGGCGACGATGGTGACGTCCGCCCCCTCGCCGATATAGAAATCGTTATAGACCAGATCGTCTACCCCGCTGTGGGTCACACAGGCAGGAATATAGACCATCTCTCCCCGGGTGCCCGGCAGCACCCGGATGTCGATGCCGGGCTTGTCCGTCTTGGACTCGATCTTGACATGCTCGGTCGAGTGACGGCCGGCGCAGCCGGTGTCCTCCCGGATATTATACGCCGCGTTGTCGGGGATTCCCTTCCAATCCGCCACGACACGCAGCAGTTCTTCGGTTGTGCTGTTCATCCGCGCACCTCCATTCTTCCCTCGCAGAAATTGACGCTTGAACCGGTCTCCAGCAGTTTGGGCAGCACCTCGTCCTTGCTGCCCCGGGCGGCAATCCGGCCGGCCGCCAGCACCACGATCTCGTCCGCAATATCAAGGATCCGCGCCTGATGAGAGATGATCAGCGAGGTGCCGCGGGTTCTCTGCCGCAGCTTCTGAAACACCGCAATCAGATGGTTGAAGCTCCACAGGTCGATGCCGGCCTCCGGCTCATCAAAGAGGGTCAGCTTTGCGCCCCGGGCCAGTGCCATCGCGATCTCGATCCGCTTGATCTCGCCGCCCGACAGGCTGGCATTGACATCCCGGTCAATATAATCCCGCGCGCAGAGCCCGACCTCGGTCAGATAATCGCACAGTTCCCCTCTGCCCAGCTCCTTGCCTGCGGCAAGCCCGACCAGATCGCTGACCGTCAGCCCCTTGAACCGCACCGGCTGCTGAAAGGCATAGGCAATGCCGCGGTTTGCACGCTCGGTCACCGACAGGTCGGTGATGTCCTCCCCGTCGAAGAGGATTCGGCCGGAAGTCGGCTTTTCAATGCCCATGATGATCTTTGCGAGGGTGGATTTGCCCCCGCCGTTCGGGCCGGTGATGACCACAAACTGGTTATCCCCGACCGTCAGGTTGATCCCGTCGAGGATATCCCGCCCGGTGCGCTGTGCATCCGCCACCGAGAAGGAAATATCTCTAAGTTCCAGCATACTCTGGTACCTCCGAAAATTTCTTTCGCATCGGGAGCTATTTTTCCCGATCCTCTGCTATTATAACACAGAAAAAGGCGGCGTACAGCCCCTTTGCAAAAAAATAATACAAAAGTAGTATAGTTTTATTCCAAAGCTCTTTTCCCGCATCTTCCGCGCCGCCGTCACGGTACAACGCGTGTCGTCTTTCCCTGTGCCGAGCACCTTTTCCCGAGACGCAAAAAAGGCCGGAACCAACCTCAGTTGGTCCCGGCCTTACCGCCAGCAAACACCGGCTTACCGCTTATTTCTGATCCTTTGCCGGCTCGGTTGCCAGCTCCTTGACGCTCGCGATCAGCCCGCCGAGATTCTGCAGCTCGCTGGGGATGATCAGCTTGGTGGCCTTGCCGTCTGCGACCTTTTCAAGGGCTTCCAGACTCTTCAGGGTCAGCACCTTCTGGCTGGGATCCGCCTCATTGAGCAGCTTGAGCGAATCGGCCAATGCCTTCTGGACGGTCATCAACGCCTGCGCCTCGCCTTCCGCCTCGCGGATCCGCTGCTCGCGGACTGCATCTGCACGCAGGATCGCACTCTCCTTTTCGCCCTCGGCGACCAGAATCGCGCTGCGCTTTTCGCCCTCGGCACGCAGGATGCTCTCACGGCGCTGCCGCTCTGCCTTCATCTGCTTTTCCATCGCATCCTGAATCTCGGCAGGCGGGATGATGTTCTTGACCTCAACCCGGTTGACCTTGATGCCCCACTTATCAGTGGCCTCGTCCAAAATCGTGGTGATCTTGCCGTTGATGGTGTCCCGGCTGGTCAGGGTGTGATCCAGTTCCATCTCGCCGATGATGTTCCGCAGCGTGGTCGCGCAGAGATTCTCGATCGCGGAGAGCGGCCGCTCGACGCCGTAGGTGTAGAGCTTGGGATCGGTCACCTGAAAGAAGACGACGGTATCGATCTGCATCGTGACGTTATCACGAGTGATAACCGGCTGGGGCTTGAAATCGACGACCTGTTCCTTGAGGCTGACCTTTTTGACGATCCGCTCAATAAACGGGGTTTTGACATGAAGCCCCGCCTCCCAAGTAGAGCTATACACACCGAATCGCTCAATCACAAACGCATACGCCTGCGGAACGATCCGGATATTCGAGATGACAAGTACAACGAGAAAGATAATCAGGATTGCCAGTAAGATCAACCACAACATACAGATTCCTCCTTTTGTTCGCTGTCGCAGGGAACGACAGTTAAAGTGACACCAGAAATGCTCTCGACGCGGCAGCGATCCCCCGCGGTCAGCGGCGTCGCGCAGCGAGCCGACCAGTCCTGCCCATCGACCTTGACCCGGCCGGTCTCATCCGGGGAAATGTCCCGCAGGACAACGCCCTCCTTGCCGATGACCATATCGGCATTGGTGGGCACCCGCCGCGGCCGCAGGCGATCCCGGAACAGCGTCCGGCTGACCACCAGCGCCAGTGCCGAAACCACCGCAAAGACCACAAACTGCAGCCACGCCTCAGCCCCCAGCAGCGAAGCGGCCAATGCCGCAAAACTGCCCACACAGAACCAGATCGAAACCAGCTGCAGCGTTGCTCCTTCCAGCACGCCGAAAAGTGCAATCAGCCCTAGCCAGATCCATGGCAGATACGCTTGCATGAGAAAAACTCCTTTCGCGGCGGGCAGCTCCCCCGCCGGTTGAAGATATCCGGGGCGATTTCCCCCGGAGAGAAACCGGATCTCTTGTGTATCAGTCTACCAGAAACCCCTTTGCATCGCAAAGGCGGAAAAAACCTGTTTTAGCAGGATTTTGCCCTTTTTAGGCGTTTTTTTGAAAGCTCCTCTTTGGGACGAAAGCGGGAGTGTCCCCGTGCGTCCGGGCGAAACAAACAACTCTTTTTTTGAATCAAGTTGTTATTTTTTCTCATCGATACCGCCTTCTACCAGCTGATAGCCATATTCCGGCACAGTGATCTGCCTGCCTCCAATCGTCAGCTGGATGGGGGCCTGCGAGCGGTTGATCACAACGCCGGCGCGGCAGCGATCGGTATACCGCTCAAAGATCAGCAAACCGCCCTCTGCCTGCAAAATCCGCAGTCTGCCTTCGCGGAATGCATCGCACCCGGCGCGGAAAGCCGCAAGTTCCCGCACACAGCCGCGCAGTGTCTCGTCCTTGCAGTTCCAGTCAAAATAGGCGCGGTTGAAAGGGTCTTTATATCCCTGCATCGCGATCTCGTCCCCGTAGTAGATGCAGGGCAGACCGGGCAGGGTGAAGATCAGGCAGAACCCCAACCGCATGAGCCGTTTGCCGAAGAAAAAGTGCGGCTCATCCAGCACCCGTCCGCTCTGCCAATAGCGGTCGTGTCCCTCACAGTCCTCCCCCGCTATGGCGGTGATCGCCCGCACCGTGTCATGGGTGGACAGCATATTCATTGCCAGATCCATCGCCGGCTTTGGGTAGTGTTCGACGATCGAGAGCAGGCTCTCAGCCAATGCCGCCGCATTCCCATACCGCAGAAAATGGATAATTGCATTGCGGAAGGGATAATTCATCACCGTGTCCAGTCCGCCGCCCAGCAGATAGGTGCGGTGCGCGCCATAGCTGACCTTGTTGGTCGCATCCTCCCAGACCTCTCCGATCAGCAGCTTATCCTCGCCGTGCCGCTTGACCGCCTTTCGGATCAGCCGGATAAAGCTGTCCGGCAGCTCGTCAGCGACATCCAGCCGGAATCCCGACGCCCCGAGCTTGATCCAGTGGTCAATGACGCCATTCTCCCCACAGATGAACTCCTGAAAGCTGGGCTCATTCTCATTGACCTCCGGCAGGCTGGAAAATCCCCACCAGCTGCGGTAGCCATCGGCGTACTGAGGGCCAAAGTCATACCACCGGCGATAGGGGCTGTGCGGATTGTGATATGCCCCGTTCGACCCGTACCGCGCCTCCCGATCAAAATAGATGCTGTCCGACCCGGTATGGCTGAACACCCCATCCAGAATGATCCGAATTCCCATCCGCCGGGCGCTGGCGCACAGACGGGAGAAATCTTCCTCGGTGCCCAGCAGCGGATCGGGCTTCATGTAATTTGCGGTGTTGTACCGGTGGTTGGAATGCGCTTCAAAGATCGGGTTGAGGTAGATCAGGGTAACTCCGAGGTCTTTCAGATAGGGCAGTTTGCTCTCAATCCCGGCAAAATCCCCACCGAAAAAGTCCCGGTTGAGCAGTCCTCCGTCCACCTCATTGGGCCAGAAATAAGGCTCGCCGTCCTTGTTTTTTCGGTAATACCGGTCCGCAAAGGGCATCTCGGTGTGGGGTGTCCCCTCACAGAAGCGATCGGGGAAGATCTGATACATCACCCCGCCGCGCAGCAGCTGCGGGGTGGAAAAGCCGGGCTCATAGACGGTCAGCTGATAGCGGTCCCCCTGCGGCGCACTGGAGAGAAACCCCTCTCCCCGCTCGCCGCGAAAGACCTTTGTATAGTTGATATACAGGTCAAAAAAGTAGAAATAGGCCCCCGGCAACGCCGCCGTATAGCAGAGGCTGAACAGGTCGAATTTCCCCTGTCTTCCCTCTGGCTCCAGACGGATCAGCTGTACCGGTTCGTCCCATCGGCAGATGCACAGATAGGGGGTAGTGCAGCCGATCTGCGCGGGCACCCGCAGGCGGAAGGTCACCTTCTCCCCGCAGCAGACCGCGCCAAAAGGCGTTTTGAAATGCTCATCCAGACTGTTGAATATTGTTTGACTCATAGGTTCTCCCCTCTGCCTAAAAAATGCCGGCTGTACCGGGTAGAAAAAAGGCCGGCGGGAGTTTTTCTCCTGCCGGCCCAAAAGCCATATTCTCTCCGGGATCCGCGCGGCGCGCCGCGCAAACCGGTCAAAAGAACTCAGCGGGTCGGCTTGGCGTGCCAGATGTCGCGGGCATACTCGCTGACCGCGCGGTCGGCGGAGAAGATGCCGCTTCCGGCAATGTTGCGCAGGCTCATCCGGTTGAACGCCTCTTTGTCCAGATAGGTCTTGGAGACCAGTTCCTGCGCGCGGCGATAATCACGGAAGTCCGCCATCACCATATAGGGATCCTGTGTCTCGAGGTTGCCCACAACCTCGCCGAAGTTCTTGCCGTCCAGCCCGCGCTCGAGGAAGCCGAGCACCTCCCGGGCAATCTCATCATCCGCGATAAAGCTGCTGGGCAGATAACCGAACTGGCGCAGCTTGTTGACCTGATCGGTGAGCATGCCGAACTGGAAGAAGTTCTCCTTGCCCGCAGCGGCGGCGATCTCGATATTGGCGCCGTCGAGGGTGCCCAGCGTCGGCGCGCCGTTGAGCATGAACTTCATGTTGCCGGTGCCGCTGGCCTCGGTGCCCGCAAGGCTGATCTGCTCGGAGATCTCGCTGGCCGGCATCAGCCGCTCGCTCATCGTGACCGAATAATCCTGCAGATAGAGCACCTTCAGCTTATCCCGCACCGCCTCATCGGCGTCGATCACCTTGCCCAGCGTGCAGATGAGCCGGATGATCTGTTTTGCCATATAGTAGCCGGGCGCCGCCTTTGCGCCGAAGATATAGGTCTTGGGCACAAAATCGGCATTGGGATTTGCCTTGAGCCACAGGTACTGGGCGGCGATATTCAGCGCGTTGAGGTGCTGGCGCTTGTACTCGTGCAGCCGCTTGACCTGCACATCAAAGATCGAGTCGGTGTTGAGCACCATTCCGGTCGTCCGCTTGACATACTCGGCGAAGATCTCCTTGTTCTGGTGCTTGACTTCACCCAGCTTTTCGAGGAAGGCGGAATCGTTCTGGTACCGGGTCAGTTTGGACAGCTCGGAGGCGTCCCGCTTGAACCCATCGCCGATCGCGTCCTCGATCAACTGGGTCAGGCCCGGGTTGGACTGCAGAAGCCAGCGGCGGTAGGCGATGCCGTTGGTCACATTTTTAAACGCCTTTGGTTTATACAGATAGTAATCGTGGAAGACGCTCTGCTTGATGATCTCGCTGTGCAGCTTAGAAACGCCGTTGATCGAGTGGCAGACATAGACGCAGATATTCGCCATCCGCACCTGACCGTCTCCGATCATCGCCATATAGTCGACCTTGCCCTTGTCCCCGTTGAAATAGTCCATCAGCTCGATCCGGGCGCGCCGGTCGATCTCCGCCACGATCTCATAGATCCGCGGCAGGGTGGAGCGGAAGATATCGACATTCCACTTCTCCAGCGCCTCGCTCATGACGGTGTGGTTGGTGTAGGCAAAGGTGCGCCGGACAATGTCAAACGCTGCCTCCCAGGTATAACCGCACTCGTCCAGCAAAATCCGCATCAGTTCCGGAATGGCGAGGGTGGGGTGGGTATCGTTGATCTGGATTGCAACCTTCTCGGGCAGATTCTCGATCGAGCCGTACTGTGCCAGATGGCGCTGCACGATATCGGCGATCGAGGCGCAGGAGAGGAAGTACTGCTGGCGCAGACGCAGGATCTTGCCCTCAACATGGTTATCGTTGGGGTACAGCACCTTGCTGATCAGCTCCGCGGTGGAATTCTGGCGCAGCGCGCTGGTATAGTCCCCCTGGTTGAACGCCGTCATGTCGATGCCGGGCGCCTTGGCCGCCCACAGCCGCAGCTGGGACACCCCTTGTGAGCCGTAGCCGGACACATACATATCATAGGGAATCGCCATCACCGCATCATAGTTCTTCTGCTCTACATGGTGATAGCTGCCGTCCCAGCTCTCATGGATCTCGCCGCCAAACCGCACCTCAACCGCCTGTTCGGGATGGCTCTTGAGCCAGACCTGTCCGCCGGGCAGCCAGTTATCCACCAGCTCCTGCTGCCAGCCGTCAACGATCTTCTGGCGGAAGATACCGTACTCATAGAGGATGGAATAGCCGGTGCCGGGCAGGCCGATGGTGGCCATCCCGTCGAGGTAGCAGGCCGCCAGCCGGCCAAGGCCGCCGTTGCCGAGGCCGGCATCCGGCTCCAGCTCATAGAGGTTGGTCAGCTTGACGCCGTACTTTGCCATCACCTGTTCAGCGATCTCATTGATGCCGAGGTTAAACAGATTTGTCTTGAGGGAACGGCCCATCAGGAACTCCATGCACAGGTAGTATACCTGCTTGCCGTTCTCACCGTAGGTTTGTGCCATAAATTTCTTGCGCCGCTCACTGAGGATCCGCCGGGTAACCATCGCCAGCGCACGGTACATCTGATCATCTGTCGCACTGGGAAGATCATCCACCGAGAATTCACTGTGCAGGCATTCCCGCAGCATCTGGTCGAGTTCTTTGGCCGAAATGTTACGATTCAAAATCTTCTCACCTCTTGTAAAAATAAGGAAACCGCGGCGCGCAGGGTGGACAGTCCACCGGCAGCAGGCCGGGAAATACCGTCAATTACTGTTATTATATCGGTTTTTAGGCGCTATTTCAATCAAACAACCGGTCATCCGCCCACAAAAATGGGATTCGATACAAAAATCACCCGCCTGCACTTCCTTAATTGGCTACTTTATATTATAATATTACGGTGTAGACCCATCCCCGCACCCTCGGTGCGCGGGAACCATCTGGAAAGAAAGAGGGAGCAATTATGCCCACAAACAAGGTCAGGCTTGAGATCTGCGGCTGCAGCTATGTGATCTCGACCACCGATACCGAACAATACACCCTTTCCCTTGCCGAAAAGCTGGACCACAGCATGAACGAGATCATGGCCCAGAATCCCGCCGCCTCGGTCACCGCGGCGGCGGTGCTCTCGGCACTGGAGTATCTCGATGAGCTGGAGAAGTCCAGCGCCTCGGCCGACAACATGCGCAGCCAGATCCAGAACTATCTGGACGATGCCGCCAGCGCCAAGGTGGAGGCGGAGGAGGCAAAGCGGGAGATCGCCCGTCTGCGCCGGGAACTGGATCAGCTGAAAGGGAAGGCGAGCGGTGGAACAACATCAGATTGAGATTCTCGCCCCAGTGGGCAACGCCGAGATGCTGCGCGCTGCGGTTTTTGCCGGAGCGGACAGCGTCTATCTGGGACTGACCGGCTTTAACGCCCGCCGCGGGGCGGGGAACTTTACCCCCGATGAGCTGGAGCAGGCAACCGCTTTCTGCCGCGCGCGGGGGGTCAAGGTGAATGTCACCCTCAACACCCTGTGTTTTGACGGGGAGCTGGACGCCCTGCGGGAGGCGGTGCGCGCCATCGCCCGTGCCGGAGCTGACGCGGTCATTGCGCAGGATCTCGCCGCCGCCGCGCTGGTGCGCCGCTGCGCGCCCGAAATTGCGCTGCACGGCTCAACCCAGATGTCGGTGATGAATCTTGCCGGCGCGAAAAAGCTCGCCGAGATGGGCTTTTCTCGGGTCATCCTCGCGCGGGAACTCACCGAGCAGGAGGTCCGGCAGATCACTGAAAACTGCGGCATCGAGACCGAGATCTTTGTCCACGGCGCACTGTGCATGTCGGTCTCCGGCCAGTGCTATATGAGCGCCTTTTTCGGCGGGCGCAGCGGCAATCGGGGCGGCTGCGCCGGTCCCTGCCGTCTGCCCTATCGGCACGAGGGCAAACAGGGGCACTTTTTGAGCCTCAAGGACCTCTCGCTGATCGACCGGCTGCCCGAGATTCAGGCAATGGGGGTGCGCTGCGCCAAGATCGAGGGGCGGCTGCGCACCCCGGAGTATGTCGCCGCAGCAGTCAGTGCAGCCCGCGCCGCCCTCAGCGGGCAGTCCTATGACCGTCAGCTGCTGGAGCGCGCCTTCAGTCGCGCCGGCTTTACTGACGGTTTCTATGGCAACCACTATCTCAGTGCGGCGATGTTCGGCCGGCGGGATGAACAGCAGGCGGCTGAGACCCGCGCTGCGCTGCCCCGTCTGCGGGAGCTCTATCGCCGGGAGCGGGAATCGGTGCCGGTGTCGATGTCCCTCACCCTCGGGGACGGCGGCGCTCAGCTGACCGTCCGCGACCGGGATGGTTTCTGTGCAGAGGCCTCTTGCAGTGAGAAGCCGGCTGCGGCACGGCAGGATGAAACCGCCCTGCGGGAGGGGTACGCCCGGGCACTGGGCAAGACCGGCGGCACCCCATTCCTCGCGGACAAGATCGAGATTGCGGGGGCGGCCGGGCGCTGGCTTCCCGCCTCCTCCATCAATGAGCTGCGCCGCGCGGCATTGGACAGGCTGCTCTCGCTCCGGCAGGCCCCCCGCCCCGCGGCGTGGGTGGACTGGCAGCCCGTGCTCTCGGTGCGGCAGCCCGCGGCACATCAGGCGCTCTGGCTGCGGTTTTCCGATCTCGCACAGTGTGCGGAGGAGACCGCAGCGGCAGCCGACCGGCTGCTCTTCCCGCTGAATCAGGCCAAACGTCTGCCGCAAGGATGGCGGGAAAAGTGTATCCTCGCGCTGCCCCGCGCGCTTTTTGACGAGGAAAAGATTGCACGGCAGCTTCGCGAGGCGTCCGCAGAGGGGTACCGTCGGTTCGAGATCCAGAGCATCGGCGGTCTCTCCCTTGTCACCGAGAATCTGCCGGATCCTTGGATCTGCGGCGGGTTCGGGCTGAATCTGACCAACTCGGTCGCGGGGGCAGAATATGCGGCGCTGGGGCTCTCGGCTCTGACCCTATCTCCTGAGCTGCCGCTGTCCGACGCCCGGCGGCTGGATGCCGGGGTCCCCACCGGGGTGCTTGCCTATGGGCATCTGCCGCTGATGCTGACCCGTGCCTGCCCGATCCGGGCGACGGGGGAGGACTGCGCCCGCTGCGGCGGCAGGGGTTCTCTTGTCGACCGCAAGGGCAAAACGCTGCGGGTGTTTTGCACCGGCGCCGGAAAAGAGGGCGCGCGGGAGCTGCTCAACCCGGTACCGCTCTGGCTGGGAGACCGTCAGGCGGAGATCGGGACCGACTTTGCCGAGCTCTATTTCACCTTCGAGGACGCCGGCCAGGTGTCCGAGGTCCTGCGGCGTTATCTCGACAGATTGCCATTTGAAGAGGAGTTCACCCGCGGGCTTTACTATCGGACTGTGGAGTGATCTGAGAAGCTTGCAGACGATGGTACGTCTGCTTTTTAATGTGGGTCTGCGATGCGGTTCTGCAGGGCATCGGCAGAGCTTTTGGGGGTGTGGCCTTGTGCCGGGCCCCTTTTCAAAACGACAAAAAACGAAGGAGAACACAATAGATGGATTGTACAGTCAAGGTCAAACGTCTCGACCCCGCTGCACAGCTGCCGCTGCGCGCAACTGCGGGCAGCGCCGGGGCGGATCTGTTTGCCCTCTGCCCCCCCGAGGGCATCCTGCTGCCGGCGCATGGACGCGCGGTGATTTCGACCGGGATTGCGATCGAGCTGCCCGGACCGGAGGTCGTGGCGCTGGTTTTCGGCCGCAGCGGTCTGGGGATCAAAAAGGGGATCACCCTCTCGAACGCGGTCGGGGTCATCGACTCAGATTACCGCGGTGAGCTGATGGTCGGTCTGATCAACCACTCGGATGAGGACTATAAGGTGGAAAACGGGGAGCGGATTGCCCAGCTGTTGATCCTGCCGGTGGCGGCGGCACAGTTTGTCCCCGCAGAATCTCTCAGCGATACCGCCCGCGGCACCGCCGGCTTCGGTTCGACCGGACGGCAGTGAGGAGGAATTTTATGCGCAAAAATCTGCTTTTGCTCTTTTATCTGCTCGCAGGCATTATCTTTGGTTCGCTCTTGGGACGGCTGTGCGAGGGAGTTCCGTTTCTCTCCTGGCTGGCCTACGGCGGCTCGATCGGATTTGCCGCCAACACCCCGGCCTGCCTTGATCTGATTGTCGTCAAGCTCTACTTCGGTTTTTCGATTGCCGTCAGCGTCGCCCAGATCCTCTGTATCGGGCTGGCAATCTTTCTCTATAACCGCAGCCGGATCCGCTGAGTCCGCAGCCTTTGGCAACGAAAAGGATTTTATCAAGCTTCTGTAAAAAGGAGGAATTCTGATGCTGGTTCTCGCATCCGCGAGTCCCCGCCGCCGGGAATTGCTGCGGCTGATCGCGCCGGAATTCGAGGTGCTCTCGGTGGATCTGGACGAGCGTGCCATCACCGCGGACTGCCCCGCCGCACTGGTGGAAAAGCTCGCATCGGCAAAGGCCGCAGCCGCGGCCGCGCGCCGGCCTGATGCGGTGGTACTCGGCTGCGACACCGTCGTTGACCTCGACGGACAGGTGCTGGGCAAACCTGCGGACCGCAGCGAGGCCGAGCAGATGCTGCGTGCGCTCTCGGGCCGCTCCCATCTGGTCCACACCGGGGTCTGCGCGATCCAAAACGGTGCGGCGCACACCCTTGTCGAGACGACGCGGGTCTTTTTCTCCCCCATCAGTGAGGAGGAGATTGCCGCCTATGTCTCCACCGAGGAACCCTACGACAAGGCCGGCGGCTATGCGATACAGGGCGGTGCCGCCCGCTTTGTCACCCGAATTGAGGGATGTTATTTCAACGTGATGGGGCTTCCGGTCTCCGCCCTCTACCGCCTGCTGCGCAGCTTGGATATATGACCGGTTTGGGTTGATCCCTGCAAGACAACAAACAGAAAGTACGGCCTTTTACACGGTGGCCTTTTGCAACACATCCTTACAAAAAGACAAAACGCTTCGGCAGCTGCCGGGGCGCGATTCTGTGAAAGGGAGGAATTTTTTATGAGATCTGCGCTTTCCCGCCATATCTACACCGATCCCGCCTTCTATCGGGGCCTGCTGGCCATCACCCTTCCGATTGCCCTGCAGAACATCATCAGCCTCGGGGTCAACATGATGGACACCGTCATGCTGGGGCAGCTGGGGGATGTCGCCATCGCGGCGGCAAACCTCGGCGGGCAGCCCTTTATGATCCTCAACATCCTCGGCTTCGGTCTTGCCAGCGGCGCCTCGGTCCTGATCGCCCAATACTGGGGACGGCGTGATATGGTCCGGATCCGTCAGCTCTTTACCATCACGCTGCGCTGTGCCTTTGCGGCGTCGGTGCTCTTCTGCATCGGATGTCTGCTCTTCCCGCAGTCCATCCTCTCGATCTACACCGGCGAGGCGGAGGTCATCGTTGCCGGCGCGGAATATCTTTCGGTGCTGGCACTCAGCTTTTTGCCCTACTCCTTCTCCAACTGCTACATTATGTGCCTGCGCGCAGTCGAGCAGGTCCGGGTCAGCATGGTGGTATATGGCTCCAGCTTCTTTGTCAACGTCTTCTTCAACTGGTGCTTTATCTTCGGAAATCTGGGCTGTCCGGCACTGGGGGTGCGGGGCGCTGCGATCGGCACTTTGATTGCCCGCTGCGCCGAACTGATGATGGTGCTGATCTATATGATCTTTATCGAGAAGAGGGTCCGCTTCACCCCGCGCACCCTCTTTGGCCCAACCGGCGGGTTGCTGGGCGACTTTATCCGCAACAGCGTGCCGGTCATCAGCAATGAGCTGCTGTGGGGCACCGGCTTTTCGGTGCTCAATATGATCATGGGGCGGATGGGCAGCGGCTTTGTCGCCGCCTACGGCATCTCAAATACCGTCAACCAGATGGTCAATGTCTTTATCTTCGGAATGTGCAATGCCACCGCCGTCACCATCGGCCGGATCATAGGGGAGGGCCGAGCCGAAGATGCCCGCCGCGCGGCGTGGAGCACCCTGCTGCTCTCGGCGGCGCTCAGCCTTGTCTGCACCGCAATCTTGCTGGCGGGACGCGGGCCGATCCTGACCCTCTTCGCCGTCACCCCGGACACCCGCCAGCTGGCAAACACCTTTCTCGGCCTCATGGCGGTGATGAGCATCTTTCAGTCTCTGGCCTCCAATCTGGTGGTCGGGGTGCTGCGGGGCGGCGGGGACGTGCGCACCACCCTGCTGCTCGACTGCGGTCTGCTGTGGGTCTTGGCTATCCCGCTGGGCCTTTTGAGTGCCTTTGTGCTGCACTGGAGCGCACCGGTCGTCTTTGTGCTGCTGCGCAGCGATAACATCGTCAAAACGGTGCTCGGTCTGCTGCGGGTCAAGAGCGGCCGCTGGGTGCGGATTTTGACCCGAGAAAACACGGATTCGGCAGATAGCCCCGCGTGACCGGCGCAAGAATCCGAAGAATTTGTTAAATTTTGGCGATTTTGTTGAGAAACCGAAAAACTGCGGTTATAATAAGACTGTTACGGGTTCAATTTGGCCTACAAAAGTAAAAAATACTCCTGAACTTAAGTGGAGATCGGGATAACAGATGGGGGAACGAAAGATGTTTAACAAGGATATCGGTATCGATTTGGGTACAGCCAACACGCTGGTCTACATGAAGGGCAAGGGCATTATTATGCGGGAGCCCAGCGTGGTTGCGGTGGACACCAAGACCGATACCGTGCGGTATGTCGGGCATGAGGCAAAAGAGGTCATCGGCCGCACTCCGGGCAGCATCGTTGCGGTGCGCCCGCTGAAGGAAGGAGTCATCGCCGATTTCGACATCGCCTCGAGCATGCTCCAGATCTTCATCAAAAAGGCCTGCGGCACCAGCCTGTTCAACCGGCCGCGGGTGGTCATCTGCATTCCCTCCGGTGTCACCGAGGTGGAGCGCCGCGCCGTGCGGGAAGCCAGCCTGAAAGCGGGCGCCCGTCAGGTCATGGTCATTGAAGAGCCGATGGCCGCGGCGATCGGCGCCGGTCTGCCCGTATCCGAGGCGACCGGCAGCATGGTGGTGGATATCGGCGGCGGTACCAGCGAGGTCGCAGTCATCAGCCTTGGCGGCATCGTGGCCTCCCGCAGCGTGCGGGTGGGCGGCGACGCATTCGACGCCGCGATCATCGCCTATATCAAGCGCAAATACAACCTGCTCATCGGCGAGCGCACCGCCGAGCTGATCAAGATTGAGATCGGCTCCGCCTATAAGCTCGAGGAGGAGAAGAGCATCGACATCAAGGGCCGCAATCTGGTTGACGGCCTGCCCAAGAACATCACCGTCCACAGCGAGGAGATCCGGGACGCGCTGGACGAACCGCTGCATCGGGTGATCGATGCAATCAAGGAGACCCTTGAGCGCACCCCGCCCGAGCTGGCGGCCGATATCATCGATCACGGCATCATGCTGACCGGCGGCGGCGCACTGCTGCGCGGATTGGATCAGCTGGTCAACAGCTATACCGGCATCGATGTCCATGTCGCCGATACCCCTCTGGACTGCGTTGCAACCGGTGCGGGACTGGTGCTGGACAACATGGATCTGCTGGCGGAGGTTGTTGCCGACGCCGAGCGCAAATTCTGATCTGCAAGGAACGAAAAAGCGGCGGCCCAAGGTCGCCGGCAGCGGCGGGATCTCGCCGGCCGGCGGCTTGTTCGGCTGCCGTTTTTGTAAATCCCGCTCTCGCGCGGGCGGACAATCAATTTCTGACAGCGAGGATAGATAGTCGTGAAGGACTTTTTTTCTACGGTCAAATTCAAGATCCTAATGGGCGTTCTCGTACTGCTGGCCGGGGTGATGACCTATGCCGCCGCAAACGGACGGCTGACCGCCGCCCCGCAGGAGCTATTGGGCGCCGCCGCGGTGCCGCTGCAGCGGATCTCCGCCGCCGTATCCGGCGCGATTGAGGGGTTTGTGAACAAGTACATTCGGATTGACGCCATTATGGAGGAAAATGAGCAGCTGCAGGAGGAAAATGCCGAGCTGCGCGCCCAGATGGTTGATTATGACCTCATTAAACGGGAGAACGAGCAGCTGCGGGAAGCGTGGGGAATCAAGGAGGAATTCCCCGACCGCCAGATTGTCAACGCCAAGGTGATCGGACGGGACGCCCTCGACAAGTATTACGGATTTACCATCGACAAGGGCAGCCGCCACGGTATTGAGGTCAAGGACTGCGTGATTACCGCAAACGGGATCGTGGGCCGCGTCATCGAGGTGGGGCCGAACTACGCCAAGGTGGCAACTATCCTTGACCCCAGCGTTTCGGTTGGCTGCATGGTCAGCCGCACAGGGGATATTGGCCTTGTCGGCGGGGATACTGAGCTCTCCCTCAACGGGCAGTGCGCCATGACCCTGCTGCCGCGGGACACCCTTGCCACCGCCGGGGATGAGGTCATCACCACCGGCGAGGGCGGCGTCTTTCCCAAACAGCTGGCGGTCGGCACCGTGGTCGAGGTCCGTCTGGAAACCAGCGGCAAATCGATGATTGCTGTCATCGAGCCCTATGAGGATATCGAAAAGGTCACCTCGGTGATGGTCATTACCGAGTTTACCGAGTGAGGAGGCCGCAATGGACGCGAGAAAACGCACCTTGATTTTGGTCGCAAAGCAGCTGTGCTATGCGCTGCTGCTCTTCGCGGCCTACGTCCTGCAGACCACTCCCGGATTTTTGACCTTTTTTGGGGTAAAGCCGGTATTGCTCGTGCCGACCGCAATCTGCATCGCGGTGCTCGAGGGAGTGTTCCCCGGCGCGCTGTGGGGCGCTGCGGCCGGCCTTTTGTGGGATATTGCCTCCGGGCGCACCGGAGGATTTTTTGCGATTCAGCTGATGGTACTCTGTTTTTGCTGCGCGGCCTTGGTGGCGCTTTATCTGCGGGACACCCCCCTCAATCTCTCACTGCTGACCGGCGCGGTGATGCTGCTGGTCTGCAGCAGTGACTTTCTGTTCAGCTATCTGCTGCACGGTTACAGCGGTCTGGGCTGGATGTATCTGCGCAGGGTTCTGCCGGTCGTCCTCCTGTCTGCGGCGGTCACTGTGGTTCCACGCTGGTTAACCCGCCGGATCGCCGCGCGGTTTGTCTATGAAGAATAGCCTTTTCTTTGCCAAGAAGAGCGAAAAAAAGGAGGTTTCTACATGAAGGAGCAGGCAAAACTGAAAAAAAGAGCGCTGTTTCTGCTGGCCGGCGTGCTGGTGGTTTTGGCTGTTTTTTCTGCCAAGTTGTTCCAGCTTCAGGTGGTTGAGGGTGCGGACTATCGCGACAAAGCCACCTCGACTACCCTGATTGAGCTGCCGCTGCCCGCCGCGCGGGGGGAGATTGTCGACCGCTATGGGCGTGCAATCGCCACCAACCGGGCTGCCTATCACCTGTGGCTGATCAAGGCGATGCTGCCCGATGACCAGCTCAATGAGGTCCTGATGCGGATGGTGGATATTCTCTCCGCCAATGGCGAGAGCTGGAATGACGACGCCCCGCTGACCCATACCGAGCCCTATCAGTTTGAAGAGGGGCGAGACGCGGATGTCGAGCGGATGAAGTCGAACCTCGGTCTCGCGCAGTACGCCACTGCCCAGAATGTCTATGACAAGATGATTGAGACCTATGATCTGGAGGATATCCCGGAGGAATACCAGCGCATCCTCGCCGGGATCCGCTACCAGATGCAGTATGAGGAATACAGCAATGCCACCCCCTTTGTGCTGGCGAGTGACGTCTCGATGAAAACGGTCGCCACCGTCAAGGAGAACAACCTCGATCTGCCGGGTGTCTATGTGATGGAAGGCACCGTCCGCAGCTACCCGGACTCCACCCTGATGCCCCACATCATCGGGACGGTCGGCAAGATCTATGCCGAGGAGTGGGAATCCACCTATAAAAACAAGGACAACTACAAGATGAATGACCTCGTCGGCAAGAGCGGGATCGAGCTGGCTTATGAGAGTACCCTCAAGGGGGTCGACGGCAAGATGCAGATCGAACTGACCCGCACCGGCAGTGTGGTCTCGACCACCGTGGTCGAACCGATCCCGGGGGATACGGTGGTGCTGACCATCGACAAGAACCTGCAGAGCGAATGCCAGAAGATCCTCGAGAATCAGGTCATGGTGCTGCGGAATACCGCCAAGGCCAACCGGGAGGGAGAGGCAGAGGGCGCCGCTCTGGTGGTGCTGGATGTCAAGACCGGCGGAGTGCTCGCCGCCGCCACCTATCCGAGCTATGATCTGAATCTTTACAGTTCAAACTACAGCGTCTATGCCTCCGATGAATTGCTGCCGCTGCTCAACCGGGCGTTTACCGGACTTTACCGTCCCGGGTCGACTTTCAAGTGTTCGGTGGCCGCGGAGGGGCTGATCGAGGGCCTGATCACCCCCGACTACACCTACTACTGCGGCGGCACCTATACCTACTGGAGTGACTATCAACCGAAGTGTACCCATCACCACGGCAACGAGAATGTGCGCACCGCGCTGCAGGACTCCTGCAACATCTTCTTCTATGATCTTGGCCGCCGGCTGGGGTTGGATGCCTTCAACTCAATGGCGTCCACCCTTGGCTTCGGGCAAAAAACCGGTCTCGAGGTCGGTGAGGCAACCGGTAATCTCTCCACCCCCGAGTACCATCTCGAGGCGACGGGGGAGGACTGGCAGCAGGGCAACGTCGTGCAGTCCGCAATCGGCCAGCAGGACACGCAGGTTACACCGGTACAGTTGGCAACCTACGCCGGTGCAATCGCCAACAACGGCACCCGCTACCGCACCCATCTTGTCGCGGCGATCCGCAGCTATGATTTCAGTGAGCTGATCGAGGAGACGCAGGTCGAGGTCGCAGCGCAGGTGGAAGGGGATCCGGCCACCATTCAGGCCGCCTTTGATCAGGTTGAGCAGGGTATGCTGCTGGCCAGCCGGGTCGGTACCGCCGAGCAGTTCCTCGGCACCTATCAGTACCAGATCGCCAGCAAGACCGGCACCGCCGAGACCGGCAAGTATGATGAATACGGAAATAAAGAATACAACGCCACCATCGTGGCCTATGGCCCGGTGGAGGAACCGGAACTTGCGATCGGCGCTGTGGCCGAGGTTGCCGGCAACGGCTATCAGCTGGCACGGTCGGTGCGGGATGTCTTTGATGCCTATTATATCGACAAGAATCAGAACAGCACTCCTGTAGCCAACGGGCAGCTGCTGCCCTGAGGAAAGGTTTCTGTTTTTCAACTTCTTGTTTTATATAGATATTGAGAATTTTGTCGAAAGATAGGCAGAAAATTACAGAATTTGGAACAATTTACGAAATGAAAGAGCAAAACCTCTGTTGTGCTGTTCATTTTGATGTGGTATAATGATTTTATTGTGGGGAAGCGCAAGGATTCTGTGCTCTCACACGAATAGGGAACGAAGGAGCGGGTCAGGACGGGAAAGGTGCTGATGGTGGCCTCCGGCAAGGGCGGTACCGGAAAAAGCACGTTGTCGGTCTATCTGGGTGCACGGCTTGCCGCACAGGGCAAACGGGTGTTGCTGGTTGAACTGGACAGCGGTCTGCGAAGCGTGGACATCATCGCCGGTGTCTGCGGCCGGACGGTATACGACATCGAGTATATTTTTTCCGGCCGGTGCGATCCGGACAAGGCGGTGGTGGAAAGTCCCCTTTTCCCCGGCCTATCGGTTATCAGCGCCCCATACAGCGGCGGTGAGATTCGGCCGCAGGCGCTGCGGGTACTGGCCAATCGCATGTCCAGCTGTTTTGATTATCTGCTGCTGGACACTGCCGCCGGCCTTGGGGATGCTTTCAAGGCCGCCTGTGCTGCGGCGACGATGGGATTGGTTGTCATCACTCCGGATCCAGTTACCATGCGGGATGGGAGGATCGTCGCGGATGAATTGTTCGCCGCTGGGCTCCCCTCGGTGCGGCTCATCATCAATAAGGTGATGGTGGGGACATTTGCCCGCAATCCGGTGCGCGATCTCGACGAATGCATTGATACGGTGGGCGCCCAGCTGATTGGGGTTGTCCCTTATAGTGAAGAGCTGGCCGCTGCCGCTGCGGCAGGCACAGCTCCCAACCCGCGGCTAACCGCCTTTACCGCGGTGGATCATATTGCGCGGCGGATCCTCGGCGAGGAGGTTCCACTTGCGGTGCGTTGACAGAAGCGGCGGGTCTGTCCCGGGCGGGGCCGTTTCCCCGATCATAAAAACGGAGGGAAAAGCATGAATATCGCACTCATCGCGCATGATTCCAAGAAAGAATTGATGGTGCAGTTCTGTATTGCATACTGCCGGGTGCTCAGTCTGCACAAATTGGTTGCAACCGGGACGACCGGCAAATTGGTGAGCGAGGCAACCGGTTTGACCATACAGCGTTTTTTGCCCGGCAGCCATGGCGGTGACCAGCAGATTGCGGCGCGGATCGCCTGCAATGAGATCGATCTGCTGCTCTTTTTCCGGGATCCGATCTCGGCAAAGCCTCATGAGCCCAATGAACTCAATCTGCTGCGGCTGTGCGATGTCCATAACATTCCGGTGGCGACCAACATCGCCACCGCCGAAGTGCTGATCCATGGCCTGGAGAGGGGCGAT
>CALXIJ010000093.1 GCA_944388335.1 uncultured Pygmaiobacter sp. | reverse complement strand
CCATGCAGGCCTCGAACAGGCCGTCGCCGGAACCGCCGGCAACCTGATAGAAGACGTCGGCGTTGTTGTTGCGGATCTGGTCCTCGACCAGGGTCTTCATCTTGGTCGGCTCGGTCCAGCTGTCAACAGCGGCCTTGATGACCTTGACGGAGGTGCCGTTGGCGGCATTGTAGTCCAGAACGCCGTTGATAAAGCCGGTGACGAAGTCGCCGATAACGGGGTTCTCAACGCCCACGTCAACCGCGACGGTGCCGGTCTTGCTCATGCCGGCGGCCAGCATACCGACAAGGTAGGAGCCCTCGTTCTGAGCGTAGAAGATGCAGGTCATGTTGTCGGGCAGGCGGTCATCCTCCCAGTTGTCGTCGAAGCCGACGAACTTGACATCGGGATAATCGGGAGCCAGCTTAGCCATGATCTCCATGTAGGTGGAGGAGCCGACGATGTACTCGTAGCCCTGATCCAGAGCGTCGAGGATGTAGTCCTCATACTTGTCCGCCTTGGAGGCGTCGCCGGTCTCGACGGTCTTGACCTCCCAGCCCTCGCCGCGGAGGATGTTCATGCCGGCCTCGCCGGAGTCGGAGAAGGACTTGTCACCGAGGTTGCCCACGATGTACGCGATCTTGCCCTTGCCGCCCTCAGCCGCAGCGGAGGAACCGCCAGCCGCAGAGGAGCCGCCCGCGGTGGAGGAGTCCCCGCCGCCGCAAGCGACCAGAGACAGAGCCATCGCAGCTACCAGAAGGATGGATGCAAACTTTTTCATGTTTTCTCTCCTTTTACTTTTTTTGAACTCTTTTTTAACTTTCCGGAATGGAAAGAGGGTTCCGTTTGGAAAATTAGCCGCGGGTGAGATCCTTGATCCACTTCATCGAGAGGACCCGGATCACCCCGACCGTCGCCTCGATGATGATGGTGGTCTTGATGATCGCGACCACAACCACCGGAGGCCAACCCAGCCAGAATGCCGCCACAGCCGCCATCGGGATGGTGGTGAGCCACATCGCGACGATGTCGGTGTAGAAGCCGGTCTTGCCGTCGCCGCCGGCGCGCAGGATCGCGATCATGCCGACATACTCCAGCATTGAGAAGGGCCAGATGCAGGCGATGACCGTCATAAACTGACGGGCGTAGCCGACCGCATCGGGTTCAAGGTTGTACAGCGAGAGGAAGGGGGTGCGGGCAGCCAGCGTGATGCCGCCCAGCACAAAGCCCATGCACAGGCCCATCAGCAGGATGGTGCGGGCCTGCCGCTTGACCTTTTCCCGGTCGCCGCTGCCGATGGTCTTGCCGATCACCACACTGCTGGCGTTGAGGAAGCCGTTGCCGATGCTCGCGCACAGGTCGTACAGCACGACGGTGACGTTGTACCCCGCAACCGGGGCGGTACCCATCTGGCCGGTGATCATACTGCCGGCGCTGGTGCCCATAGACCAGATGATCTCATGCGCCACGATCGGACTGGCGACCCGGACAAAGTCCCGGCTCAGCTGTTTGTCCCTGCGCGCGAGGTCGGGCAGCCGGAAATGAATCCTCTGCTCAAATTTTAACACGAATACACTGCAAAAAACAAGTTCTACGAACCGTGCAATTATGGTTCCAATGGCAATTCCTGTAATTCCGAGCTTCGGAAAGCCGAATCTGCCGAACAGCAGGCAGTAATCCAGCGCGATATTGACCGAGTAGGAGAGGATATTGGTCACCAGAATGATCCGCACCTGCTCCACGCCCCGGCATGCGCCGAAGAGCATCACGCTGATCCCACAGGGGGCGTACATCAGCGCCACCAGCCGCAGATACCCTGCGCCCAGTTCGATCAGTTCCGGATCGCTGCTGTAAATCCGCATAAAGAAGGAGGGGAACAGCATCACCAGAGCGCTGACGGCCAGCCCGAAGACGGTGATCGCCCTCAGCGAGATGGCCAGAATCGTCCGGATTGCCTCGGTGTTTTTTCGGCCCCAGTACTGGGCGACCAATACGCAGGTGCCCACTGCAAAGCCGTTGCAAACGGTGTAGAAGATGAAGAAGACCTGATCCGCCTGACTGACCGCCGACATCTGCAGCTGGTCAATGCTGCCCAGCAGGATGCTGTTGATCGTGTTCACACTGATCCGCAAAAGCTGCTGGAGGACAATCGGAAAGGTCAGGGTCAGCAAATTCAGATAAAAGCTCTTATCCTTGACCAGCGTATTGCTCATTTGTCACCCAGCTTTGCGCTTTTTTTGACCGCGTCCACCAGCCAGCGGCGGAACATGGGGACATCGATCTCGAGGGCGACCGAGACATTCGGCTTCTTGCCGCTGCGGCCCTTGAGGTCCACTGCGGTGTGGCCGCGGGTATACTGGCCAAAGCACTCGACGTCGACAAAGCAGTCCTTGCACTTGAGGCAGTCGGGGCAGAGCGCCGCGCCCAGCGCGAGGGCGTCGTGCATCAGGGCATCCTCGAGCCCCTTGTCACGCCGGCGGAACATATAGTCCAGCAGATCGGCGACAAAGTTTGCCGCCCGGGTGCCGCAGGCGCGCAGCTCTGCTGCGTCCGCCTCCACCATCGCCGCTTTCAGGGTGACGTCTAGACCGACCATCGTCATCGGGATACCGCTGCCCATCACGACGTGAGCGGCCTCTGGGTCTACCCAAATATTGAACTCCGCAGTGGTGTTGACATTGCCGCCGACCGCGGCGCCGCCCATGAACCAGATGTGCTTGATCAAGCCGGGCAGATCGGGGTACTGCAGCAGCGCGATTGCGATGTTGGTCATCGGTCCGATGACCAGCAGCTCCAGCTCCCCCTTCTCCTCCACCGCGATCTCGTGGATCAGCTGGGAGGCGATGCGGGGATCAAAGGCGCTGTGCTGCGCCCGCGGCAGGGTCAGATCGCCCAGACCGGTCTTGCCGTGGGTGCCGTCGCTCGAGTGCAGCCCGTTGTTCCGGAAGGGCTGGACCGCCCCCTTTGCCACCGGCACCGTCTGGCCCAGATACTCCATCAGGTCCAGATTGTTCTGGCAGACATATTTGTGCTCGACATTGCCGTTGACCGAAGTGATCGCCTTGACCTCGACCTCCTCGCTGTACAGCGCGGCGACAATGGCGATGGCGTCATCGGTTCCGGTATCGCAATCAATGATAAAAGGTCTCTTCTG
>CALXIJ010000092.1 GCA_944388335.1 uncultured Pygmaiobacter sp. | reverse complement strand
GCCCCCGCCGGAGGGGGAGCTCTTTTTGCGGTACTATCTGCTGCTCGAGACGGCGGCCGAGATCGGCGCGCGGTACAAGCTGAGCGAGGGGGCGGTGCGGGCGCGGCTGCGGCGCACCAGCGAGAAGCTGGCAAGACAGATGGGGAAAGGAGCGGGACGGGATGAAAAATGAGGCGCTGTATCGCGCGCTCGGCGCGCTGGAAACCGGGGAGTTGCCGCAGGACGCCGCGCAGGCCGGACGGATCGCGGCGCGGGCGCTGCAGCTGGCGGGGCTGGCGCAGGAGAGCGCGCCGCGCCCGGCACAGAGCTCCTGGCGAAAGCACCGCTGGAAGCTGGCGCTGGCCGCGGCGGCGCTGCTGGCCCTCACCGCCTGCGCGGTGGCGGCCTTCTCCTCGGACTGGTTCAGAAGCTACACCCCGCCGGGAGATCCCCGGCAGGCGAGCGCGCTACTGGCCGAGATCGGGACCGCCGTCGGGGAGAGCCGGACGGCGGGGGACTACACCGTGACCCTGCTCGGGACGATCAACGACGGGTACGACGCGGTGATTGCCTTCTCGGTGGAGCCGCAGCGGGAGGGGGCCGCAGCGCTGGACAGCCGCTGCGTGTTCGCGGAGAACCTGCTGATGCAGGAGGAGCTGCTGCTCGGCCTCGAGGAGGCCGGCGAGACGGATTTCCCGCGGGAGCTGCTCGGCGCCCAGAGCCTGCGCCTTGAGCGCTGGCCGTCGGAGGAGGAGCCGGGGGTGCTGCTCTTCACCGCCCGGTATCAGCTGAAAAACCTCGTGGCCGCCGGCGCGCTGCAGCAGCCCGCGGAGGAGGCGGTGTACCGGTTCTCGCTTTGGGGGCTCGGCAGACCGGGGGAGGAGCCGCTCGCAGAGGGCCCGTGGGAGTTTTCGGTCACCCTCAGCCCCTCCCCCCGCAGCCGGGACCTGCCGCTGGACGGAATTCCGGACGGCCGGCAGGGAAACGCGCAGGCGATGCTGCGGATCACCCCGCTGAATCTGGCGCTGATCTGGGACGCCGCAGAGGAGCCGTCCCCCGGCGCGGCGGGCCCGCAGGCGGTACTGCTCGCGGACGGGCAGCAGGTGGCACGGGACGAGGGCTGGACCACAACGAACCAGACGGGCGACGAGACGATCCGCGCCAGCGGCTGTGCGCTGGCGCGGGTGATCGACCCCGAGCAGGTGCGGGCGGTGCAGATCGGCGAGGTCTGGTATCGGCTGGAACAGAGCGGGGAGCGCTGGGCGCTGCGGGCGGAGGAATGACCGGGCCGCGGCGGCAGGCATAACCCGGCGGGCGGGCACATAGAGTGATAGGGCAAGAGAAAAAACGGCCGCCGGGCAGATCGGCCCGGCGGCCCCGCTGTGACCCGGAGTGTCGCCCATGAGAAAGAGACGTCTGAAAAACATCCTATTTTTGCTGCTCTCCACCCTGCTCTGCGGCGGCGGGGTGCTGGCGGCCGGCTCGGTCCGGCTGGCCGGGGGGCAGCTGCTGGACACCGCTGTCTTTGCCGGCAGTTTGCTGCACTCCCCCGCCGCGGCCCTCACCGCCGCGCAGCAGGTCTGGGAGGACGAGCACCCCGTCGCCGGGGCTGAGGAGGACCAGCGGGAGGGCAGCGGCTTTTGGACGACGGTGCCCGCGCAGACCGAAGAGGAGAGCGCGCCGCAGAATGCTTCCGAGACGACGGCCGCTGAGATGCCGCAGGGGATGCTGCCGGTGGAGGAGACCACCTATGCCTCCGAGGTGGGGGGCATCTATCTCGCGGCCGGCGCGGGGGTGCTCAAGAATGTGACCCAGCTGCCCGCCGCCGAGGTCGCGGCCGAGATCGGCCAGCCGCTGCCCTTCTCGATCGAGGTCGGCTCGAGCGAGCCGCAGGTGCTGATCATGCACACCCACACCACCGAGAGCTACCGCACCGGGGAGGAGCTCTGGTGTGATCCCGACTACCCCTTCCGCAGCACCGACAACAGCCAGAATATGGTGGCGGTGGGGGCCGAGATCGCGGCGGTGCTGAACGATGCGGGGATTGTGACATTGCAGGACACCACCCAGCACGACTATCCCTCCTACAACGGCAGCTATGACCGCAGCAAGGTCACGGTGGAGCGGTATCTGGAGCAGTATCCCTCGATCAAGGTGGTGCTGGATATCCACCGGGATGCGATCCAGCGGGAGAACGGCTCGCCGGTCTCGGCGGTGGCGACGGTCGGCGGAAAGCAGGCCGCGCAGGTGATGATCATCTGCGGGGCGGACGACGGCACGATGGGAATGCCGAACTACAAGCAGAACCTGCGGTTTGCCGCGGCGCTGCAGGACCGGCTGGCGACGCTGTTCCCCGGTTTTGCCCGGCCGGTGCTCTTTGACTACCGCAACTATAATCAGCAGCTCACCACCGGCAGCCTGCTGATCGAGGTGGGCAGCCACGGCAACACGCTGGAGGAGGCAAAATACGCCGGTCAGCTGGTGGGGCGGGCGCTGGTCTCCCTCTTTGCCGGGCAGGGGTGAAGGGGAGAAGCGGCGCCGTCTGGAGAGAAGGACGGAAAAAAGAGAGATCAAAGAAGGCCGCGCACCGGGAGAAAAAGAACCCGGCGCGCGGCCTTTTTTGTATTTTGAGCGAGAGGACGCAGCGGCATCAGATGGTTGCGGCAACCCGCAGCAGGAAAAAGACGGTGTTTTCCAGCAGTGTCACCCCGATCAGCAGCGCGGCGGCCTTTTGGGCGGCGGGGCGCATTCGCCGCAGGTGGAGAGCAATAACCGCCGAGAGGGTGAGCTGCAACGCCAGAGGGTGGCGGCAAAGCGATTCCCGCAGATCCCCCCGCGCCAGCGCCAAGAGCGCGCGGGATGAAGAGGTGCAGCGGGATGCGGTTATCGAGGAGATGGTGCAGATGCTCGGCGGCTGCACCCATCAGCAGCTTATGCTGCTGTGCGAGGTCTTGAAGGCGACAAAGGATTCCTTGCAGCGGTATTTCTGAGAGATGTTTGAAAAAACAGCGGGCCGCTTCCCCCCTCGGGGGGAAGCGGTCCGCCTGTGTTTTTCCTGTGACACGCCAAAGGGGAAAAGCTATTTCCCGGTGCGGACATACGCCTTTGCCCGGGAAAAGCTCTCCGCGTCGCAGACGATCAAAAAGACGTCCCCGGGGCAGAACTCGGCGTAGGGGCCGGGGGAGAGGATCAGATGCCCCGCGCGCCGGATCGCGATGATGGTCGCCCCGGTGTTGTGCCAGAAGTTCACATCCGCGAGGTTCTTGCCGGTCAGCGCGTCCTCGGGGCGGATCTTCAGCTCAAAGGGGGCGAGGGGATTGACGCTCTCGAACCGCTCATAGCTGTCGAGCAGGTTCATCATCGAGCTGCGGATCTGCTGCTCCAGCGCGTCCCGCTGGTTCATCAGATCCCCGAGGTTGGCCCGCAGCTCATCCGCCGCGCAGAGGTTGCGGAATTTCTCGACAAAGGCCTGCGCCTTTTCCACATTCTTGATAAAGATGCCGCTGCCCTGCTTCATCTCGAGGATCTCCATGTCCTTGAGCAGATACATGGCCCGGCGCACCGTCTCGGGGGAGACGTTGTACTTGCTGGCAAGGGTCGAGCGCCCATGCACCTTTTCCCCGACCTGATACCGGCCGGCGACGATCTTCTCCGCCATATCCAGTGCAATCAGCTGATAGACGGGTTTTTCCAATTTGCCTTCCTGCGCCATCTGCGCGAATCCTCCTTTCCGGATGTGATGACGGCGGGCGGCTTACAATCCGCTTCGCCGTGCGGGGGAAGGGTCTTGACAGTTCACTCTGCCGGCGCGGCTCAGAATCCGCCCGCCGTGCGGGGGAAGGGCAGCACGTCCCGGATGTTGGGGATGCCGGTGACATACATCAAAAGCCGCTCAAAGCCGAGGCCGTAGCCCGCGTGCTTGGCACTGCCGAACCGCCGCAGGTCGAGGTACCACTGGTAATCCTCCTTGCCCATGCCCAGCTCGTCCATCCGGGCCTCCAGCACGTCCAGCCGCTCCTCACGCTGGCTGCCGCCGCACAGCTCGCCGACCCCCGGCACCAGCATATCCGCCGCCGCAACCGTCCTGCCGTCCTCGTTCTGCCGCATGTAAAAGCTCTTGATCTCCTTGGGATAGTCGGTGACAAAGACCGGCTTTTTATAGATCTGCTCGGTGAGGAACCGCTCGTGCTCGGTCTGCAGATCGACCCCCCAGGAGACCTTGTACTCGAACTTGTCGTTGTTCTGCTCGAGGATCCCGACCGCGTCGGTGTAGCTGACCCGCGCAAACTCGCTGTCCGCCAGCGCCCGCAGCCGCTCGAGCAGCGTCTTGTCGTAGAACTGGTTGAAGAAGGCCAGCTCGTCGGGGCAGGTCTCGAGAAGATGACGCACCACCGACTTGATCATCGCCTCGGCGGTGTCCATGTAGTCATTGAGGTCGGCAAAGGCCATCTCCGGCTCGATCATCCAGAACTCCGCCGCATGGCGCGGGGTGTTGCTGTTCTCAGCCCGGAAGGTCGGCCCGAAGGTGTACACCTTGCCCAGCGCGAGGGCCATCGCCTCCGCCTCCAGCTGGCCCGAGACGGTCAGATTGGTCTGCCGGCCGAAGAAGTCCCGGCTGTAATCCACCTTTCCCTCCTCGGTGCGGGGCGGGTTGTCCGGGTCGATGGTGGTCACCCGGAACATCTCGCCCGCGCCCTCGCAGTCCGAGCCGGTGATCAGCGGGGTGTGGACATAGACAAAGCCGTTTTTGTGGAAGAAGTCGTGCAGCGCGAAGGCCGCCTCCCCCCGCACCCGGAAGGCCGCGGTGAAGGTGTTGGTCCGCGCCCGCAGATGGGGCATCGTGCGCAAAAACTCCACCGTGTGCCGCTTTTTCTGCAGCGGGTACTCCGGCGGGCAGACGCCCTCGATGGTGATGGTGTCGGCGTTCAGCTCAAAGGGCTGCTTTGCGTCCGGGGTCAGCACGATCCGGCCGGTGACCACCAGCGCGGTGCCGACGCCGCACTTCGCGATCTCCTTGAAGTTTTCCAGCTTCGCGGCCTCAAACACCACCTGCAGCGTCTTGAAGCAGCTGCCGTCGGACAGCGCGATGAAGCCGATGTTCTTGGAATCCCGCACCGTTTTGGCCCAGCCGGCCACCGTCACGACGCTGTCCTGCGCGGGGGTCTGGCGAAAGAGGGACGCAATTTCGCATCTTTTCATGGTTCGATCTTCACTCCTGTATCTATCTGTTTTTTCTTTTTTTCCGCGCCGGCGGCGCGGGGAGATTTGCCTGTTTTTATTATAAAAAGAAAACAACTTATTGTAAAGAATAGAGTTGTTGATATTCCGCCCGGCAAAGCCAAAACGGCGGCCCGAGAGAAAAATGAGAAAAAACGGTTCAAAGGTTGACTTTTGTGCGGAGTTTGTGCTATAGTTGCCCTAAACCTCGACAAAGAGGTAGAGGCGCGCTGTTGATGAGTCCCCGAGGGGAGGCCGAAAGCCTGTGAACCCCGGCAAAAGGCACCAGCGCCGAAGTGGAGGGGCCGAACCCTCTGCTGGGTCCGTATCGAACAGGTGCGGGACTGTCCCCTTGGCGCTGCCGGGCCAAGGGGGAGCGCTATTGCGGCAGAGCAGACACTGTGTCCCCTTTTGTCCAAAAGGGGCAGGTTTTGGCTGCCGCGCTCTTGCGTTGAGGAAGATGCGGGGTAGGCCCATGGGTTCAAAGTTGCAACGCCTGCAGCGTTTTCCTTAAAACGCTGCAGGCGTTTTTGTCTATTCTGGGCAAAGAGGCCGATTCGCATCTTCCGGGCGCCGGCGGCCCCTGTTTTGACAAGGGAGGAGACAGTCATGCAAGAAACACAAACCACCAGAAGAAGGGGATTATCCTCGAACTTCCGCTTTCCCCATTCCTACGTCATCATCTTCTGCATCATCTTGTTGATGGCGGTCCTGTCCTACATCGTGCCCGCCGGCCAGTTTGAGCGGGCGATCGACCCGGTCAGCGGCCGGGAGGTCGTGGTGCCCGGCACCTTCCAGTTCATCGAGCAGAACCCCATTTCCCCGTTCCAGCTGTTCGTGGATATCCAGCGGGGCTTCATCAGCGCGTCGGACATCATCTTCTTCATCATCTTCGCCTACGGCTTTGTCTACATGCTGATCAAGAACGGCACCTTTGACGCGCTGATCGGCGCACTGCTGCGGACCTTCGGCAACCGGGTCGCGGTGCTGATCCCGGCCTGCATGATCCTGTTCATCTTTCTGGGCTCGACGGTCGGTATTCTGGAGGAGACCTACGGCATGGTGCCGATCTTCATCGGCCTCGCCATCGCGATGGGATATGACGCGATCGTCGGCAGCGCGATGGTCTATGTCGGCGCGGCGACCGGCTTTGCGGCGGCGACCCTCAACCCCTTCACCATCGGCGTCGCCCAGCAGATCGCCGGCGTGGAGTACGGCTCCGGCGTGCTCTACCGCGTGCTGTGCGCCGTCGTCTTCGGCGGGATTGCGATCGGCTACACCATGTGGTATGCCCACCGGGTCAAGAAGGACCCCACCAAGAGCATCGTCTACGGGGAGAAGAGAGAACTCTCCGCCAGCAGCAACCACGAGCAGCTGATGAGCGCCCGTGCCACCGTCCGCCAGAAGCTGTGCGGCCTGCTCTTCCTCTTCACCATCGCGCTGCTGCTCTTTGGCACCGTCAACTACGGCTGGTACATCAATGAGCTGGCCGGCATGTTCCTTGTCATGATGATCGTGGTCGGCTTTGTGGGCGGCTTTGGCCCCAGCCAGATCGCGGAAACCTTCCTCGAGGCGGCCAAGGGGGTCATGTTCGGCGCACTGGCGGTCGGCATCTCCCGCTCGATCCTGATCGTGATGGAGGACGCCTGCATCATCGACACCATCGTCTACTACCTCTCCTCGCTGCTGCAGGGTACCAGCGGCTATCTGAGCGCGGTCGGGATGCTGGTGGTCCAGAACATCGTCAACTTCTTCATCCCCTCCGGCAGCGGCCAGGCGGCGGTCACGATGCCGCTGATGGCGCCGCTGGCCGACATGATCGGCCTGTCCCGCCAGACTGCGGTGCTGGCGTTCCAGTTCGGCGACGGGTTCTCGAATATGTTCTGGCCCACCTCGGTCTGCACCATGTGCGGCATCATGAGCATCCCGGTCAACAAGTGGTATAAGTTCGTGGCCCCGATGTTCGGCATCATGTTCCTCGCCCAGATCATCCTGATCTGCGGCGCGGTCGCAATCAACTATATCTGATGGATTCGGTCCGGGCACTGCGGCGCCCGGCGAGAGAAAGGACGGCATAACAATGGACGCAAAACTGCTCAAGGAAAAGGTCTTTTCGCTGGCCGACGAGCTGCAGCCGCAGTTCGAGGCGGTCTGCGACACCGTCTTCCACCACCCCGAGCTGGGGATGGAGGAGGTCTGGACCTCGGATTATCTGGCCAAGACGATCGCCGCGCAGGGCTTTTCGGTGACGATGCCCTACGGCGGGATGGAAACCGCATTCCGGGCGGAGAAGGGGGAGAAGGGACCCCGGATCGCCTTTCTGGCGGAGTACGATGCGCTGCCCGGCTACGGCCCCTGCAAGAATGAGAACGGCCACGCCTGCGGCCACAACTGGATCGCGGCGGTCACCTTCGGCGCGGCGGTGGTGCTGGGCCGGATCGCCGACGAGCTGGGTTGCCGCGCGGTCTGGATCGGCACCCCGGCCGAGGAGACGATCGGCGGCAAGATCAACCTGATCGAAGCGGGCGCCTTCAAGGACATCGATCTGGTGCTTCAGATGCATCTGAGCGAGCACACCGAGCTGCACCCCCACTCGCAGGCGATGGACAGCGTCGAGTTCACCTTTGAGGGGCGGGCCGCCCATGCGGCAGCCTCCCCCGAGCGGGGCATCAACGCGCTGGACGCCTGCAACCTGACCTTTGCCGGCATCAACTGCCTGCGCCAGCACGTCACCCCCGATGTGCGGATGCACGGCATCATCTCGGAGGGCGGCGTCGCCCCCAACATCGTGCCCAGCCACTGCGTCGCCAAGTTCTACATCCGCGCGGCGCACCGGGATTACCTCAACGGGCTGACCGAGAAGGTCATCAACATCGCCCGCGGCGCCGAGCTGATGACCGGCGCGAAGATGAGCTACCGCTTCTTCGAGAACCCCTTCGACGATCTGAACAACTGCGAGCCGCTGTGCCCCTATATGGAGGCGAACCTGCGCGCCGCCGGCGAGACCGACATCGAGGGGCGCAGTCCCAATGTCGGCGGCGCGACCGCCATCGGCAACGTCTCCCACGTCTGCCCGACCTTCTATGTGCCGATGGCGGCGGGCAACACCGACGGGACCCGCTCCCACGACGAGGCGTTCCTCGCCCACGTCAACAGCCCGCGGGCCTATGTCGCGCTCAACCGCGGCGTCAAGGCGAT
>CALXIJ010000091.1 GCA_944388335.1 uncultured Pygmaiobacter sp. | reverse complement strand
GCTGGCCAAGAGCGGGACCAACGGGCGGTGCCGGGGTTGCCTTGCCGGCGGGAATCTGGAGTTTAATATACCCCACTACCTTCTGAGCCATTGTTTGCACCTCCAAAAAATTGTGGTTCGTTGCGGGTGGAAGCTGTTTTCCCACCCTCCCACGGAGCCTCGGACGGGGCTCCTATCAAAAACCGCAGAGCGGTTTTTTGCGAAAAATTTGCGAATTTACAGGGGTTTCACCTGTGTGAGATCCAGCTCGGCAGAGGTCTCGCGGCCAAACATCGAGACCTTGACCTTGACCTTCTGCTTTTCGAGGTTGATCTCCTCCACCAGACCGATAAAGCCCTCCAGCGGGCCGCCGGTGACCTCGACATTCTCCCCGACCTTGTAATCCACCTCGGCCTCGTGGGTGTCGACGCCCAGCGCGTCGACCTCCGCCTGCGTGAGGGGGATGGGCTTGGACGAGGGGCCGACGAAGCCGGTGACCCCGCGGGTGTTGCGGACCATATACCAGGAATCGTCGGTCATGACCATCTTGACCAGCACATAGCCGGGGAAGAGCTTGCGCTCGACCTCGCGGGTGACGCCGTCCTTGACCTCAGGGACGATCTCGGTCGGGACCTTGACCTCCTGAATCAGGTCATGCAGCCGGCGGTTTTCCACCAGCGTTTCAAGATTCTGGGCCACCTTATTCTCATAACCGGAATAGGTGTGGACCACATACCACAGACCTTCCTCTGCCATCCGTGTCTCCCCTTTCGTTCCGGTCGCCGTTTACGCGCCCTGCCGCAGGATCAGCCGCAGGATCAGCCCGAACAGGTTGTCCAGACCAAAGATCACAAGGCCGCAGATGATCACGACAGCAATGACGACCAGCGTGTTGTTGATGACCTGCTTTTTGCTGGGCCAAACGACCTTCTTCATCTCGGTGTAGGTATCCCGGAAGAATTTCTTGATCCAGCGGAAAAAGCGAACCAGGAAGAAGGGCTTTTTCTCCTTCTTTACCGCCTTGGCGGTCTTCTCAGCCTTTTCAGCCATGATATTCCGCCTTTCTTCTTACTTGGTCTCTCTGTGAAGCGTGTGATTCTTGCAGAAACGGCAGTACTTGTTCATCTCCAGCCGGTCGGAGCTGTTCTTCTTGTTCTTCATCGTGTTGTAGTTGCGCTGTTTGCACTCCGTGCAGGCAAGGGTAATTTTGACTCTCATTCTTCGGCACCTCCATTAAACGGTTCATCTCGCGCCGCTTCCCCGCTGGGCGGGTGCGGGCTTGCCTCCCTCTTCTTTTTGAGTGCAGGGCCGCTTTTCGGACCTAAAAATAGGCACAAAAAAATAGACCTGCAAAGAGGTGAATTTACTATACCACATTTTGCCCTCCCGCGTCAAGGGCCCCTGTGCAGAAAATTGGCCCGCCGCGGCCAATTTTTGCCCTGCCCGCCAAAGAAAAGCTCCCTTTGCCCCCTTTTCATAACCGCCCTTATATGGTAATATATATCTGTATCTGCATTTTTGCCCTGCCGGCAGTTTTGGCCTTTCCCGTCAGGGCGCTTCTGCGGCGACCAACTCCCCCTGTGCGGCCTTCGGTCCGGGGGCTTGAAAAGAGGTTTTTCTTATGGCAAAGCAAAAGGTCTGCGTCCTGTTCGGCGGCATCTCGAGCGAGCATGAGGTCTCGCTGATGTCGGCGACCTCGGTGATCCGCAACATCCCCACCGATCGGTATGAGGTCATCCCGGTCGGCATCACCAAGAAGGGGCGCTGGCTCTACTATCCCGGTCCGGTGGAACATCTGGCCGACGGCAGCTGGGAGCGGTATCCCGACTGTGTGCCCGCCTTTCTCTCCCCCGACGCGGTGGACCGCGGGCTGGTCAAGTGCGAAAACGGCAGTTTCAGCCTGATGAAGATCGACGTCGTCTTTCCGGTGCTGCACGGGCGCGGCGGGGAGGACGGCACGGTGCAGGGCCTATTGGAGCTGTCCGGCATCCCCTATGTGGGCTGCGGGGTGCTCTCGAGCGCGCTGTGCATGGATAAGGCGGCGGCCAATCTGGTGATGGACGCCAGCGGCATCGACCGCTGCGCGTGGGATTACATGACCCGCAGCCAGCTGCCCGAGTTCGACGCGATCGCCGACCGTCTGGAGAAAAAGCTCGGCTGGCCGATCTTCGTCAAGCCGGCCAACGCCGGCAGCTCGGTGGGGATCAGCAAGGCATCCGACCGCGCCGCGCTGCGGGAGGCGGTGAATCTGGCGCTGGCCCACGACAGCCGGATCGTCTTTGAGCGGTTTGTCCGCGGGCAGGAGGTCGAGTGCGCGGTGTCGGGCAACGAGGAGCTGACCGCGGTCGGCCCGGGCGAGATCCTCGCCAGTCAGGAGCTCTACACCTACGACGACAAATACATCGCCGGCACCAGCCGGGTGGCGATCCCGGCCCATCTCAGCGAGGAGAAGCTGGCCGAGGTGCGCCGGATCGCAAAGCGCGCCTACCGCGCCCTCTGCTGCACCGGCCTCGCGCGGGTGGACTTCTTCGTGGAGGAGGGCACCGGCAGGGTGCTGCTCAACGAGGTCAACACCCTGCCCGGCTTCACCGACATCAGCATGTATCCCAAGCTGATGATCGACGCCGGGATGAGCTACGGCGAACTGCTGGACCGGCTGATCCGGCTGGCCTTTGAGCGGAAGGAGATCCCGAATGGATAACCGCCCGATCGGGGTCTTTGATTCCGGCCTCGGCGGGCTGACCAGCGTGCGGGAGCTGGCGCGGCTGCTGCCGGGGGAGGATCTTCTGTATTTCGGGGACACCGCCCGCACCCCCTACGGCAGCCGCAGCCGGGACACCATCATCCGGTACGGGCGGGAGGATGTCGAGCTGCTGCTCGCGCGGGGGGTCAAGGCGATCCTGTGCGCCTGCAACACCGTCTCCTCCACCCTGCCCGCCGACTACACCGCCGGCCTGCCGGTCCCCTTTGTCGGGGTGGTGGACGCCTCCGCCGCGGCGGCGGTGCGGGCCACCAAAAACGGCCGGATCGGGGTCATCGCGACCGCCGCGACGGTCAAGAGCGGCAGCTATACCCGGGCACTGGACGCGCTGGACGGCTCCCTCGCGGTCACCGCGAAGGCCTGTCCCCTCTTTGTGCCGGTGATCGAGAACGGGTATGTCGGCCGGGAGGAACCGATCGTCACCGCCCTCGCGCGGGAGTATCTGGCCCCGCTCAAGGAGGCGGGGGTGGACACCCTGATCCTCGGCTGCACCCACTACCCGCTGATCGCGGAGGCGATCGCCGACGAGATGGGCCCCGGCGTGACCCTGATCGACTCGGGGGCGCAGGGGGCGCTGGCGCTGCGCGGGGCGCTCGAGGGCGCGGGGCTGCTGCGGGCGCGGAGGTCCGGCGGCGAGGTGCAGTTCTACGTCAGCGACTCGGGGGAGAATTTCGCCGAGGTGGGGAGCCTTTTCCTCGGGAAAGATCTCGCGGGCGCGGTGCACCCGTTCACCCTCGCCGCGCCCTGAGACAAAAAGCAAGGATCCGGCGGCGCGCCGCCGGGCAAGGTTCGGGAGGGACCGATATGAAGGAGGACTATCTCATCAAGATCACCGGCATTCAGGAGTCGGATGGGGAGAAGAACTCGGTCGAGCTGATGACCCGCGGCAGCTTTGTGCGCCGGGGCGGCAGCTATTACATCAGCTACCGAGAGACCGAGGCCACCGGCTATGAGGGCTGCACCACCACCGTCAAGCTGGACCGGATGGGCAAGGTGAGCATGCTGCGCTACGGGCCGATGCCCAGCCAGCTGGTGATTGAAAAGGGCCGCCGGCACATCTGCCACTACGACACCGGGCAGGGGTCGATCACGATGGGGATTGCCGCCGACGAGATCGTCGCCGATCTGAACGAGCGGGGCGGCCGGCTGCAGTTCAGCTATAATCTGGACATCAACGCAAATCTGTTTTCGAAGAACACCGTCAATATTACCGTCAGGGAGGCATAACGATTTTGGAGTTTAAGTATTTCAACCCGGTGGCCCGCGCAAAGGACGCGGCCCATGAACTGATCCTGTCCGCGATGGGGGCCGCAGTGGCGGCCGGCGAGCTGCCCAATGAGGCGGCCCCCGCCTTCAAGGTGGAGATCCCCGGCGACATCAAGAACGGGGATCTGGCCTGCAACGCGGCGATGGTCTCGGCCCGCGCGTTCCATCTGCCCCCGCGCAGGATCGCCGAGATCCTGATCGCCCACGCCGACTGCAGCTCGACCCCGTTTGACCGTCTGGAGGCGGCGGGCCCGGGCTTCATCAACTTCTTCCTCTCCCACCGGTATTTTGAGCAGGTCGTCCTCGCGGCGAATCTGGCCGGGAAAGAGTGGGGCCACACCGACCTCGGCGCCGGCAAAAAGGTGAATGTCGAGTTTGTCTCTGCCAACCCCACCGGCCCGATGCATCTGGGCAACGCGCGGGGCGGCGCGCTGGGCGACTGCCTCGCGGCGGCGCTGGAGTGGGCCGGCTACGACGTGACGCGGGAGTTCTACATCAACGACGCGGGCAACCAGATCGAGAAGTTCGGGGACAGCCTGTCGGCGCGGTACCTGCAGATCTTCAAGGGGGAGGACGCGGTGCCCTTCCCCGAGAAGGGGTATCAGGGCGAGGACATCAAGCAGCGCGCGCGGGAGTTTGCCGATCTGCACGGGGACGCCTATGTGGACAAGCCCGAGGCCGAGCGCAAGCAGGCGCTGGTCGACTACGCGCTGCCGCTGAACATTCAGGCGATGAAGGACGCGATGGAGAAGTACCGCATCCACTACGACGTGTGGTTCCGTGAGAGCGAGCTGCACAAGAGCGGCGCGGTCAAGGACGTGCTGGACAAGCTGGCCGCCCTCGGCGCGACCTATGAGAAGGACGGCGCGATCTGGTACCGCGCGGGGCAGTACAGCCTCAAGTGGGGCGCCAACAAGAACCCCAAGGCATCCGACGGAGAGGCGCAGGACGGCCCGAAGGACGAGGTGCTGGTGCGGGCCAACGGGATCCCGACCTACTTTGCCGCCGACATCGCCTACCATTATAATAAGCTGGTCACCCGCGGTTTTGACAAGGCGATCGACGTCTGGGGCGCCGACCACGCGGGCCATGTGGCCCGGATGCAGGGCTCGATGGACGCGGTGGGCCTGTCCGGCAGCCGGCTGGACATCGTGCTGATGCAGCTGGTCAAGCTGATGCGGGACGGTCAGGAGGTGCGGATGAGCAAGCGCACCGGCAAGGCGATCTCGCTGGTCGACCTGCTGGACGAGGTGCCGATCGACAGCGCGCGGTTCTTCTTCAACCAGCGGGAGCCGGGCGCACAGGTGCTGTTTGACCTCGACCTCGCGGTCAAGCAGGACAGCGACAACCCGGTCTATTATGTTCAGTACGCCCACGCCCGGATCTGCAGCATCCTGCGGACGATGGCCGAGGAGGGGGTCCGGCTGGAGGCGGCGGACAAGGTCGACCTGTCCACCCTGACCGAGGAGAACGAGATCGAGCTGATCCGCCACATCGGCTACTTCCCCGAGGAGATCAACACCGCGGCCCGCAACTACGACCCGGCCCGGATCACCCGGTATGTCACCGAGCTGGCGACCCTCTTCCACAAGTTCTACACCACCTGCCGCTGCAAGGGGGTTGAGTGCGGGCTGCAGCAGGCCCGGCTGGCCCTCTGCGTCGCGGCGAAGAACACCCTCGCCAACGGGCTGACCATGCTCAAGATCACGGTGCCCGAGCACATGTGAGAATTCCCCGCCCGCGCGCGGCAGCCGGTTGTTTACAATCCGCCGGTTGCGGCAAGTTCTGCGGCCTTTGGCCTCGCCGCGGCAGTCCCGAAGGCCGCGGGACAAGATGCCGCGGGGCAAGATGCCGGCGGATTCGATGCCGGCTCCCCTGCGCTCCTGTGCCGGGCGCGGCGGCGTCCCTGCCGGCCGGTGCGGCCGGCAGTGTCCGGTGCGGCCGTCCCTCCCCGGCGAAAGGTCTTTTCCCGCGCCGCGGGAGAGATGCGCCGGAGAGTCCTGCTGCGTTGACCACCGAGCGGTGTGTTTTCGTTTGTCATCTATGGCCGGATGCCCTGCGGCGCCTGCCATAAAATCCCCGGCCCCGCCGGGATAAAAGGAGGAATCTTTTATGAGAAAAGACCGTTATGGAATCTGTTTCACCTTTTATGCGACCCTCGCCTTTGTGCTGGTGATCCTGGGCCAGACGCTGCTGAGCGGGCTGCTGCTCGGCTTTGCGATTCTGGCAGAGCAGGACGAGTGGCTGATCCGCCAGACGATGCAGGCCTTCTTCCTCTGCCTTGTGCACGGGGTCGTTTCGGGCATTGCCGGTGCGTTCTCCGGTTTCTGGTACGCCATCCCCTTTATCGGCAGCTTCCTCTCGGGGCTGATCGGGGTGGTCACCGGGCTGCTCTCGCTGGTGATCTTCATCTTCGCGCTGATCGGCCTCGTCCACGTCGCCGGCGGTAAGGACGCCGGCATGCCGGTGCTGGCCCACTTCGCCGACAAGGCGTTCGGTCTGGTCAAGACGGTCACCTACACCAACCCGTCCCAGCCGCAGGACCCGCAGAATCCGCAGTAAATAAAATCCATCCCAACCGCAGACGGCGGGCCGAGATTCGGCCCGCCGTTTTTTGTCGCTTTTTGTCGTGGATTTTATTGTACCGGCCATTTTGCAAAGGGCGCGCCGCGCCGCCGCCCCGGTTGCCGGCGCAGACGTTTTGACGGTTTTTTGCCCCGCAGACGCCCCGCCGGCCCCGATACGGGGCGAATGCTCGGGCGGCTCTCCCATATGCCCGAAAGCTGCCGACGTTTTCCCGCACGCGCCCCGCC
>CALXIJ010000090.1 GCA_944388335.1 uncultured Pygmaiobacter sp. | reverse complement strand
TGCCCTTGTATCGTGCGCCCTGTGGAATTGTGAGCCCCTCGGGATTGAGAGAGGTCACGCGGGCGACACGCCGGCAATATTTGAAGAAGGCGACAAGATCAGCGCGGATATTCATGAGGGTTTTCCTCGAAAGAGGCAGGTTCTGGGGTCGGCGCTGCTTATGTCCTTTCTTCAGCGAACCGTGCGTATAGGCCTTGTTGATGATGCTCTGAAGATGTCCCTCATTGACAGCGTCAATCCGCATTTTTCCGAGAGCCGGAAGAAGATAGCTGTCTCCGGTATAGACAGCTTTCTTTCGTCCAGCAGGCACCGGCGCGCCATCAGGCGTTGGATAGGCCCATTCGAGATAGTCTGCCCAAAGCTGATCCACCCGTTTCGGGGAACTGACATCATCATCCAGCCACGCGTCGGCTTTGGCGTTTACTTCGCGTTGCCCTTTCTTTCCCGGCGTGGAAGAAGTGAAGGTCTTCCGAACATTATCCTTTTGGACTTTGATCTGCCAGCGAGAGTATTTCTCAAGCCAGACAGCGGTGTTTGTCCGTTTTGCCATAAAAACCTCCTTTTAAGCAATTCCCCGTCTGCAGCTGCGGACGGGGGAATTTTGTTACATGGAGCCAGATGTTAAATAAAAAATTATAAAGCATGCGAGTGCCAGCGATAAGCTCTCCTAAAACCTTTTTCTTCAGCTTCCAAAACTGTAAAGGCATAGGAGTCTCCGTCTTTAGAGTTAATCATAGTAGAGTCATATTGTTGGTCAAATGGAAGATGGTAAATTTTTTCTCCTGTGTCAGAAATATTGCACTTAATTAAGGGGTATATCCCCATAGGATGTTTATCAATAACTTGAATATTCAAATAAGAGGCGCAATTCTCAGCGATTGGAGACAAAGTTGTTGTCGTTACAAAGATGCCTTTAACAGTTTTTGATGGATTTTCTATAGATTTCAAGACCATTGATCCGTAAAGCTGAAAAATGTGCTTTTCATGAATTGTTTTTTCTTTTGACCATCTTTTACACTGAATAATTAAAATTTCATCATCCTTTGTAGCAATGAGGTCGCGTCCCATATCATTCAACCCTTCAAGAGCTCCGTTATATTTGACACGATACCCAAGTTGCTCATACTCGTATCCGACAAAACGTTCATATTCTATACCGATTTGCCAATTGCTTTTTTCACGCTTTGTATATCGGTCTAAAGCCAATTGATATTTTTCAGCAGAAGGGAGCGAGGCATATTCTTCCGGGGAAAGCCAATTTTTTAGAGTTTCATATTCAGCCAAAGAGTCTGATGGTAAAGTCGTGGATGCTATTGCTTCCGATATATCCAATTCTTTAAATTCATCCAACCATGGAAAAAGTGAGATTAAGAACTCCAATTGATATTGCAGACTTTTGGATTTTATCATCCACTCGCGCTTTTCTTTTGAAATTCGGGCAACATCAGAAGAAGCTTTTGGGGCAGGATAAGATTTGTTAAGCAAAGCCGATGCGGTTTTTTTATCATAAACATACTCAAGGTCAGCGTAAAGGGTAGAAAGCCAAGGTTGACGCTGTGAGGTTTCGGACTGAATTTTTTTGATACAGTTCTCTTTTTTTTCTAAAAGACGAATTTTTTCATCGGTTTCATACGAAAGCCTTTGTATCATTATTTCTCTTTCTTGAAGCTGACTGAGAATAGATTGAGACTGGGTTATTTTGGATTCACGCAATTTGAGATTGGCTTCGCGTAATTCGAGATCTTTCACTGCAGGGGCAAATACTCTTTTTTTATATTCTTCGGTGATTGAATATTTTCCGGCCCAATATGCAACAAACAGAAAAAAGATTGCGAAAGCAAGAACAATAAACATTGATCTTCCCTCCATTGCTTTTTAGCGAATGAAAGCTATCGCTTAAAACTTCCCCCTCAATTCCACCACCTTGCCGATGATCGTCACCGGCAGGGTGGTGATTTCTTTTTTGGTGTAAAAGTGCGGGGGATAGCAGGTGGCATTGTATGCGATCAGGGAGATGCCATCATCATGCTTGACCACCTTTTTGACTGTGGCGCTATCCCCGTTGACCAGCACAATACCGACTTCACCGCTCTCGAGATCCGGCTGCTTGCGGACGATCACGACATCCCCCTCACAGATCCGCGGCTCCATGCTATCCCCGACGACCCGCAGCGCGAAGTATTCGCCGGAGCGGGCCATTTCGGGGCTGATCTCCTCATAGTCGATGATGTTCTCGACTGCCTCGATCGGCAGGCCGGCGCGGACATCGCCGAGGACCGGGATCTGGACACCGGAAGAGGCCGGGCGAGAGGGGGCGCCGCTGGTTCCGAGAAGGTAGTCGGTGGAAACATTAAGCAGGCGCGATAAGCGGATGATGGAGTCATTATCTGGTTGACTGGCACCTGTTTCCCACATTGCAACGGTTGAACGGGAAACGCCTATTAGAGATGCTAATTTTTGCTGACTATATCCCAAAGAAGATCGTGCGGATTTCAGATTTTCCATGAAATCTCCTCCTTTGTCTTTATTATATTGTCAATTAAATTGACTATCAATAAACGGGAAGAAAATATATGTCAAGTATATTGACAGAAACACGAAATAGTGATAGAGTTATGTCAAAGATATTGACAAAGGAGGGAAGGACTTGGATTTTAAAAAGGCGAGAGAGTCAGCGGGGTTGACACAACAGGCTGCAGCAGATCAGTTTGGAGTAAAGAGAACCACCGTAGCAATGTGGGAAACAGGTAAAAGTCTCCCCCGAGCGGAGCTGCTGCCGCTGATCGCGCGGACCTATGACTGCGAGATCAGCGAGCTGCTGGGAAACGCACCTCAGGCGGGGTAACAAAAAAGCCGCCCAGAGGGCGGCGGGAAGGAGAATAACATGAGAGGACTGACAGCATTTGACTATTACCGCAAGCTGCGTCTGCGGATCATTGAAATGGGGATGCTTCACGACGAAGTCGCGAAGAGAATCGGCCGCAGCAAAGGCTATTTTTCGGAACGCATTACCGGGAAAAAAGCATGGGATCAGGATGATATCCGCGCTCTTGCAAAGCTGCTGGACATCCCACCGAGTGAATGGCTGAGCTACTTCTTCGAGAAGGAGGCGGCGGCTTGAGACCCCAATATCATGACGCTGCGATTGCGCTGATCGCCGCCTTTGTCCTCTGGGTGCTGCTGCTGGGCTGCACGGTCTGGGGCAGCTTCACGCGGGCGGCCGCCGAGATCCGGGTCGCTTCGGCGGAGCAGGCCCAGAAGAAAGCGGAGACCACGGCCGCGATGCTGCTGGACCAGCTGGACCGGCGGCAGCTGCTGCCCGAGGGAATGGCGGCACCGGTGGATCTGGGGGAGTATCTCTGCACCGCCTACTGCGCCGAGGAGTACCCCCACATCTGCGGGGGTAACGGGATCACCGCAGGCGGAACGAAACCGACACCGGGCATCACCGCTGCAGCAGACTGGGACGAGCTTCCCGCCGGCAGCGTGATCTATATCGAGGATGTGGGCATCCGAGTGATTGAAGATACCGGCGGGGCGGTCAAAGGTCGGGCACTGGACGTGCTGGTTGCGTCCCATGCTGAGGCGAAAAGTTGGCCGGGGTGGGGTTCCCACCGGGTCTGGCTGCTGCAGAAAGGAGAGAAAGATGGAAATTAAGAAGCTGTGCCGCGCGCTGCGGCGAATGAAGGTAGAGACCGGAAGTTTTGCGTGTTTTGGGTGCGGCTATGAGAATAGCTGTAGAATTCGGGGTTGTGCGCTGATCCGAGAGGCAGCGGAGAGACTGGAGCAGCTGAACGATTTTGAACGCAGTCAGAGCGCAAAGCTGCTGGCACGGGTCAGCGAGCTGGAAGAAGGGCAGCGCTGGCGCAGCCCCCAAGAGGAGCTGCCGCCGGAGGATGAGATGGTGCTGGTGATTGCAAACGGGAAGATTGCAGAGAATGTCACGGCCGTCGACGCGGTGATGCTGGCCAGCTGGGCAAGAGAAGATGGATGGATGCTGGAATTGTACCCTGAGACAGAGGAAGGATTTGAGATCCGCTTCTGGATGCCGCTGCCGGAGGCGCCGGAACAAGAAAGGGGAGAGAGAAAGTGAAAGAGACCGGGATCCTCGGAATTATTCTTCTGGCGGCAACAACGCCGGAAAACCTGATCCTCTGGGGGCTGCTGCTGATCGTTTGCATCGGAATGGTTGTCGCGGCGGACAAAAAAGAAAGCGCCCCTCAGGACCGCCATCCTGAGAGACGCAAGTGAGCTTTGGAATGTGCTCACTCTTATGATATCTCACCCAGTAGGTGAAATCAAGGAGGACAAAATGGAATTTGTATGCGATTTTAAGGACTATTACGGATCAATCGAAGATCTGATCTGCATTATTGATACTGCGAACAATCGTGTGATCTGGCCGAAGGATGAGAATGCTGAAATCAACCTGCAGGCGCTGATGAACAATCATCTGCTGGCAGTATGTGTTCACAGGGAGCCTCCCCGCATAACGTACGCAGAGGAGGATCAAGAGTGAGCAAAAGCATCTTGCAGCAGGACATGGAGCACTGCTTCCTCTGCGGGCAGCCGGCTGGGTGGAATGATCCTCTGGACAAGCATCATGTATTTGGAGGGGCGCTCCGCAAAAAGAGCGAGAAGGACGGCCTGTGGGTGCGGATCCATCATTATCGCTGCCATGAAAGCGGGCCTAAGAGTGTACACCAATGCGCTGCGGTGCGCGAGAAGCTGCAGGCAGAAGCACAGAGGGCATGGATGGAAGAAAGAGGTGCCAGTGTGGAGGATTTTCGGGCCGAATATTACAAGAGCTACATATAA
>CALXIJ010000089.1 GCA_944388335.1 uncultured Pygmaiobacter sp. | reverse complement strand
TCCTCCTCCAGCGCTTTGAGCTGGGTGGAAAGAGTGGGCTGAGAGAGATGCAGCGATTTTGCCGCCGCAGAGATGCTCTGTTCTCTCGCCACCGCCAAAAAGTATTGCAGCACTCTTAAATCCATCCAGGTCCCTCCTTTTTAATATATTTTTTCAATTACATAGTTTGCAGCTATTCATTTTTCGTTTTTATAAAATCATTTTATATTATTTTACAAAAAGTGTCTACAGAGGCACAGCAGCATTGGACTAAAAACGGGACAGACTTTGATCTTTTACCCAGTATCATAGTTTTTACCTATGTCAATTTATCAAATATAAGTATTTGTTATTTTTGTTTTTTCTTTTTATACTGAAATTGCAAAGAGAACCAGACCCTTTCCGATAAACGAGGTGAAACCGACCTGATGAGGGAAAAGATGACAATTCAGGACCTGATACTTAATCTAAAGGCAGCCGGTTTTGACCAGAAGGCAACCGAAGAATATCTCTCCTGCTGGAGATCCGGCGAGATCAAAAAACAGCTGTATCTGCTATCGGCAAAACGAGATCTCCTTTTGCACCGAGTCCATCAGGAGGAAAAACAGATCGACTGTCTGGATTATCTGGTCTATCAAATTGCCAAAGAGCCCCCTTTGGATTAATCGGGCGGCAAGATTCGCTGTAATGGAGGAATGCTCTTATGGAAACCATTCAAAATCAAAAATTCGACGCTGAGCGCGCCCTCTACGGCGCAGAGGAAATCCGGGTGATTGACTGTGCTTTTGACGGTCCCGCCGACGGGGAGAGCGCCTTCAAGGAGGGCCGCGAGATCGAGGTGCAAAACTGCTTTTTCAATCTGCGCTATCCCTTCTGGCACGATCACGGGCTGGTGATTCGGGACAGCGAGATGACCGAGCTCTGCCGCGCCGCGCTGTGGTATTCCGATCACATTGAGATCGCCGGCTCCAAGCTGCACGGCATCAAGGCGCTGCGGGAGTGCAGCGATGTCCTGCTGAGCAACTGCGATATTCTCTCACCCGAGTTCGGCTGGTCGGTGCATGGGATTCAGATGGACCACTGCACCGCCGAGAGCGAGTATTTCATGATGCGCTCGAGCAATCTGCAGTTCACCGATGTCACCTTCAAGGGGAAATACTCCTTCCAATACATTGAAAACGCCACCTTTGAGAACTGCCGCTTTGACACCAAGGATGCGTTCTGGCATGCAAAGAACGTCGTGGTCCGAAACAGTGTCGTCAAGGGAGAATACCTCGCGTGGTACTGCGAAAATGTGACCTTTGAGAACTGCACCATCATCGGCACCCAGCCGCTATGCTACTGCAAGGGGCTGCGGCTGATCAGCTGCCGGATGGAGCAGGCGGACCTCGCGTTTGAAAAGAGCGAGGTGCAGGCCACCATCCTCACACCCGTCATCAGCATCAAAAATCCCTATGCCGGGCAAATTTTGGTTCCCGACGTCGGGGAGATCATCCGGGATGACGCCCGTGCAAAATGCGAGATCCATCTCACCGCAAAAACGTCTGATGCAAACGGATTTTGTGCTTAATCCGTCGGATTGGGTCCCCGGCGCATCTGATGCGGCGGGGAGAGAAACGGAGGGCTTTATCGGATGAAACGCGGATTCTTTCTTTTATTGACCGGGCTGCTCGCGCTCTCCCTCGCAGCCTGCGGCGGGCAGCAAACCGTCCCGGAGGAGCATTCTTCCCATGACGGGCAAAGTCAGATTGCCTTGGAGGAGAGCATCGTCTCTCAGAACAGCAGCACGCCATCAACTTCCGATGCGGGTGAAACGGAGGAGAACAGCAGTATGACAGAGAACGTCTTTTATATCACCATCGGCGGGTCCTGCTTTGCCGCCACATTTGCCGACAACGCCGGCGCAGCGGCGCTCAAAGAGCTGCTTGCCGATGGCCCGGTCACCATCGAGATGGAGGACTACGGCAGCTTTGAAAAGGTGGGCGCTCTCGGGCAGCCTCTCCCGACCGAGAACGTCCAGACAACGACACAGGCCGGCGACATTGTCCTGTATCAGGGCAATCAGATTGTCCTCTTCTATGGTTCCAACTCTTGGAGCTACACCCGTCTTGGCAAGGTCGAGGACCTCACCGGGTGGCAGGAGGCTCTGGGCAGCGGAGGAATCACGGCGGTGTTCTCGCTGGACAGCGCGCAATAATTTTTTCTCAAAAACAGGAGGTGCTTTTTATGGTAAAGCAGACAGCAGGCCGTGACGGTCTGGGGGATCTCGCGCCCAAATTTGCCCAGCTCAACGACGATGTTCTTTTCGGTGAAGTGTGGTCCAGAGAGGATAAGCTCTCGCTGCGGGACCGCAGCATGATTACGGTGGTCGCCCTCGCGTCCAAGGGGATCACCGACAGTTCGCTCAAATACCATATCCAGAACGCCAAAAATCACGGCGTCACAAAGCAGGAGATGGTCGAGATCATCACCCACATCGCCTTTTATATCGGTTGGCCCAACGCGTGGGCGGTCTTCCCGATGGTGCGACAGGTCTATGCCGAGCCGTCACAGGATCCGTCGGATTCCCTCTTCGGGCTGGGCGAACCCAACACTGCATTTGCCCGGTATTTTATCGGCAACAGCTATCTCAAGCCGCTGAACGCCGCCGGCGTCGGCGTGTACAACGTGACCTTTGAGCCAAAATGCCGCAACAACTGGCATGTTCACCACAAGGGCGGGCAGATCTTACTCTGTACCGACGGCGAGGGCTGGTATCAGGAATGGGAGCAGCCCGCGCGGAAGCTGCATCCCGGGGATGTCGTCTATATCGCACCGGAAGTCAAGCACTGGCACGGCGCCGCGGCCGATGAATGGTTCACCCACGTCGCGATCGAAATTCCCGCCCCCGGCGCATCCAATGAATGGCTCGAACCGGTCGAGGATCCCCATTACAACAATCTTTGATCAGCAGGAAGGAGAACCATCCCATGAGCGAATACATTCATCCACTGAGTGAGTCGGTAGAGCGCACGCACGTTCGTTATCCCAACCGGTACGGCTTGATGCTGGCCGGCGACCTATATACGGCAAAGGGGATGGACCGGTCACAGCCGCAGATGGCGGTGATTGTCGGCGCCCCCTACGGCGGCGTCAAGGAACAGGGTCCCTGCGTCTATGCCAACGAGCTGGCGCAGCGCGGGTTTGTCGTACTGACCTTTGATCCCTGCTATATGGGAGAGAGTGAGGGAGAGCCCCGTCATGTCTCCTCGCCGGAGCTCTTTACCGAAAACTTCAGTGCCGGGGTCGATTTTCTCGGCTTACAGCCCTTTGTCGACCGCGAGAAGATCGCGGTTCTTGGTATCTGCGGAAGCGGCGGTTTTGCCCTGTCTGCGGCACAGATGGACACCCGGATCAAGGCGGTTGTCACCGCGAGTATGTACGATATGACGGTGGCGGCGCGGATGGGCCAGACTCCGGAGCAGATTCTGGAAGCCAAAAAGACGCTCGCCGCACAGCGGTGGAAGGATGCCGAAAACGGATATATGCCGCAGTATATCCCCACCTTCCCCGAAACACCGCTGGAAGAGGTCCCCGCCGATATGCCGGAGCCGGATGCCGAGTGGTTCCGCTTTTATGCGGTAAAACGCGGCCATCATGTGCGGGCACGGGGCGGTTTTACCACAACCAGCAATCTGCCCTTTCTCAACTTTGACCTGCTCTCCCATCTCGATGAGATCTCGCCCCGGCCGATCCTCTTCCTTGTCGGCGACCGTGCACACTCCCGGTTCTTCAGCGAAGGGGCCTATGCAAAGGCACTCGAGCCCAAGGAGATGTATGTGGTAAAGGATGCCGAGCACATCGATCTCTATGACCGGACCGACCGGATTCCGTTTGACAAGATCGAGGACTTTTTGAAAACCAATCTGAAATAAGCATCTCTCAGGAAGGAGCAACCAATGAAGATCTTAGTGCTGAATGGAAGTCCCCGCCCGACGGGAAACACCGCCGCCATGGTGAAGGCCTTTGCCTTTGGCGCGAGGGAGAGCGGCCATCAGGTGGACGTCGTCCCCGTCTGCCAAAAGAAGATTGCCGGCTGTCTTGCCTGTGAGTACTGCCACACCAAGGGAAACGGCAGATGCATTCAGCGGGACGACATGCAGGAGGTCTATCCTCTGCTGGAGGAGGCAGAGATGATCGTGCTGGCTTCTCCGATTTACTACCACGGTTTTACCGGTCAGCTGCAATGCGCCATCAATCGCATCTATGCCCTCGACAAGCCCAAAAATCTCAGAAAAGCCGCACTGATCCTGAGCTCAGGCAGCGACCACGTCTATTGCGGGGCCATCTATGAATATCAGAATTCCTTTTTAAACTATCTGAAGCTGGAGGACATGGGAATTTTTTCCGCTTACGGAGAGCAGAATAAGTCCGCAGAAAAGCTGGAGGAGCTGCGCCAATTTGGGTTGCAGCTGAGATGAGAGAGCGCGTTCTGCGCGAAAGGAAGCAGTATGGAATACAGAATAAACCGCCGCACCAATGACCGGATCAGCGTTCTGGGATTCGGTACCTCATATATCGCGCAGTCTCCGGAGGAGGAGGCTGTAAAAACCATCCGGCGCGCCTATGACGGCGGCATCAACTATTACGATCTGGCCACTGCCGAGGCGAGGACCTTTTCCTATTTTGGCAAAGCGCTCTCCGACGTGCGGCAAAATGTCCTTTACCAGATCCATTTTGGCGCGAATTACCTCACCGGTACTTATGGCTGGACCACCGACGTCGAAACGATCAAGCGCAGCATCGAGTGGCAGCTGAAGACGCTGCACACCGACTATATCGACTACGGGTTTATCCACTGTCTCGATGAACTGGATGACTGGCAGGAATACCAGAAAAACGGCGCGTTCGATTTCCTGATGCAGCTGAAGGATCAGGGCATTGTGCGCCATCTTGGGCTCTCCTCCCACACCCCTGCAACCATTCAACGGGTGCTGGACGATGCGCCGGTGGATATGCTGATGTTCTCGGTCAACCCAGCCTATGACTATCAGCGCGGGGACTATGCCAAGGGCTCGGTAGAGGAGCGCGCCGCCGTCTATCGCCGCTGCGAGACCGAGGGAATCGGCATTTCGGTGATGAAGCCCTTCTCGGGCGGGCAGCTGCTGGATGCCTCCCTGTCCCCCTTCGGTCAGGCACTGACCCAGTATCAGTGCATCCAATACGCGCTGGACCGCCCCGGCGTCCTGACTGTTCTGCCGGGGATGAGCCGGGTGGAACAAGCAGAGTTTCTGCTGAGATTCTTTGACGCGCCGGCCCATGCAAAGGACTATTCGGCCATCAGTTCCTTTCGGCCGGCTGACGCCGCACGGGACTGCGTCTACTGCAACCACTGCAAGCCCTGTCCCGCCGGCATCGAGATCGGCCTTGTAAACAAGTATTACGATCTAGCCAAGAATGGCGACACCATGGCAACAGAGCACTACCTCGGTCTTGCGCGCCACGCGCAGGACTGCCTGCAATGCGGCCACTGCAACAAGCGCTGCCCGTTCCACGTCGATCAGATGACCCGCATGCAGGAGATCTCGGAGTTTTTTGGCAGATGATTTTGCCAGACAGCGGGTCGTAGTCTTTCGGAAAAGGAGCCTCAAAAAGGTATCACAGGACAACAGCCCCTCAAAAGGCCGCAAATGGGTCGGCAAACTGCATTGCTGACTCATGACCGGTCTCTTGAGGGGCTGTTCTTATATCATCGTCTTCTTGCTGCCCATAAACGGGGGCTCGAACTTCTTAAAGCACATCTCATCCGCAGGCTTTTGCATATCCGCGTTCTTTCATCCCGTCCGAGATTAGCGGATTGCCTACACATGACATCGGTGCAGATGGCAGTGTGTTCTGACGATTAGGCGTACAGACCGAAGCGTCGCCGGCTGCGCGCATTTCAGGTGGTGAATTTGCTCTATCTGAATCACTATGCTGCAAGGAATCTGATATACTATCTTTAGAGACAGCAGAATTTAAAGGAGGGGATTTTGTGGAATTTTCAACGCGGTATGCAGTAGTGGAAGGAACATCTCGGCTTTTAGCGTATCCTGATTCAAATTTGTCTGTCAGAGAATTTGTCAACGGAGCATGGGTACCCTTCAAAGGCGTGTTCGAAACTTGGCTTGATTCCAAGCCGATTACTGAGGAGGAAGCCATGCTTCGAACCTCCGGGGTAAAGCCGTTGTAATAATCTTCCCTCATTACCGCAGTATTCAGTGCCGCTTTGTCTGATTTCGGCTTATAAGAAAAAAGCCCCTGCTCGACATTGGATTCATCGTTCTTCAGCATCGAATCCGGTGTTGCTTCGGCCTCCATCGCGGTACGCGCAAACCGGCTCACGCGATCCGAACCGTTCGTACTGGCAGGCACATCCACCACACGGGAAGGATTTTCGCCCGGCGCAATCGTCCCATAGGTATTCTGCATATTGCTGTACCGTGCGGGGTTTAATTCCATTGCGCCGATGGAAGTAGGCGTAACAGAAGTCTCCTCGGATCCTTTGGCCCTGCTGAACAGTTTGGTTATTCCACCTTGTTCTGTTGTTTCTTGTGCTTTCTGTACTCTCTGGCGCTCTGCAATCTGATCACCTTGTCTGCCTCCGAGTATCCCAGAGTGTCCAGAAATTCCAAAGCCTTCTTCTCCTCCGCTGTCAGGTCGTCCGGCAGTCTGTACCGCTCCTGCACCTCGCGAATACGATCCAGCACTTTCTGTATCTCCATGTCCGTCACCCGCTGCACCCTCTTTCCATCTTCCATCGTATGTCCTTGATTCAAGCTGGTTAATCTGGTCATCCCCAAAGACTACATAAGAAATGCCTTCCCCCTCGTAATCATTGGGATAGCTGAATCCGTCATAGCCCAATTCTCGAAAAGTCTGTTCCAGTTCCCGGTTTTCAATGTTGGATATTGCATGATACAGCTCATCATCTGAAAGAACATCTCCAAATTGCTGTGTTGCCAATTTCCGAAGTCTCGCTTCTTCGATTTGCCGTTCTGCACCAATTTTATCAATCCGGTCTGCTATCTCACCGGCCTGCCGGAGATACTTTTCGTCCTTGTACAGCTTATACCGCTGCGCGGCGATGGTCAGCTCATCCTGCAGGTCTGCCATCTGCCGCCGCAGGTAGGAATATCTTCCGCCATGCTCCCGCACATAAGTCTTTTCCGCATCGGTAAAGTCTCCCGCATCCAGTATTCTCTCGGCAAAACCATACGGATGATGCGGGGAAGCAAACTCGTCCTTCCTCAGCGGTTTCAGGTTCTCGTATGTCAAATCCGCCTCTATGATCCTGCCGCTACTGCCCAGCTGACGATGCCTTGTTTCCGCCTGCCCACTCGTGCCAAAGTAAATACCCACATTGGTATCCCCGGGTTTAAAATGATCAAATTCTGCCGGGGTACCGTGGTAAGGTCTAATCGTCTGTCTTCCGCTCGTCTGCGGTGTACCCGTTCCGCCTCCATTATACCCCGGCGCCGGGACATTGTCTATCTGATCGGTCTGCTGTTCAAAGAGCCCGTTATGTATCGGAGGGCCTCTGAAATCTTGACATTTCCTGTTTTTTATAGTATCCCATATTTAGATACGAGGGCATCGTCAGCAACCGCCTGCGGCAATTGTAGCCGTATCGAGAGGAGCGTGGCGATATCCTCGTTTCCTTTTGTATAACCGTGCGGGATCGGATTCCCATGCCCCGACGGAGGGCGAAGACCCCTCAGCATTGATATTCCTCAAATGATCTGATACACTGGTTTCAGAGGCAGAGGAAAGAATCGTTTCGGACGTATGCCGGGGACTTCGTATATCCGGCACTTGCCCTGATCCTAACGGCATGGTTGTATTTGAACCGCCCCAGATTGTACGGACAGCATAAAAAGGCCACTAAGTAGGAAAATATAAAGTTTTAAGCGGAGTGGCGCAGCGTGAGCGGCGCCACTCCAGTTTTTAGTTGGATGCGCTCGTGGTTGT
>CALXIJ010000088.1 GCA_944388335.1 uncultured Pygmaiobacter sp. | reverse complement strand
TAACGCCTCTTCTCCGTCAACCGTGAACTCCGGATAATAAACCGCTGCGAGCGCCAGCGCTTTTGCCGGGGCGGTCGGGCCGGCAGCGGATCTGCTGTGCGATGCCAAAATCGCGGGCATCTGCTGCGGATCCATCCGTCCTGCCCCCACCTCGACGAGGGTGCCGACAAGGATCCTCACCATATTGTAAAGGTAACCGTCCGCCTCGATCCGGAACCAAAATTCCCTTCCATGCCGCTCCACTGTAAAAGAGCGCACGGTGCGCACGGTGCTGCCCCCCTGTTCTGCAATGCTGCTGTGCGCCGCCATGAAGCTGGAGAAATCATGCCTGCCGCACAGCAGTGCCGCCGCCCGCTGCATCGGTTCCAATGCGAGGGCAGGCCAGACCCGCCAGCTGACCGACCGGGTAAAGGGAGAGTCCGACGGGGCATTGCGCACCCGATAGAGATACGCCTTGCCGGTGCAGCTGTACCGGGGATGGAACTCTTCGGGCACCTGTCTTGCAGAGAACACCCGAATATCTTCCGGCAGATGTGCATTCAGCGCCAGCGGAAGCTTCTGCAGTGGGATTTTGCTATCGGTAAAAAAACTCACGCAGAATGCCAGCGCATGCACCCCGGCATCGGTGCGGGAGCAGCCTTTGATCTCCTCCCGCCTGCCGACTACCGCCTGCACGGCGTCCTGAACCGCAGCGGATACTGTAGCCGCATTGCTCTGCACCTGATAGCCGTGGTAAGCGCTGCCGAGATAGCTCAGCGAGAGGGCAATCTGCCTCTTTTCCATCAGATCATCCCCCAGAGGATCCCAGAGCAGGCAATCACACCAAAGACCACAGCACACAGCAGCACCAGCAGATAATCGCTGCCTCCGAGACGCAGCTGATGCAGCCGGGTGCGGCCCTCGCCGCCGTGGTAGCAGCGGCACTCCATCGCCATTGCGAGTTCATCCGCCCGCCGGAAGGCCGAGACAAAGAGCGGGATCAGCACCGGGATCAGTGCCCGGATGCGATCGGTCAATTTTCCGGTATCCAGCTCGGCGCCGCGGGCTTTCTGGGCGCTCATGATCTTGTCGGTCTCCTCGATCAAAAGCGGGATAAACCGCAGCGCAATGGTCATCATCATCGCGAGCTCATGCACCGGCATGTGCAGCTTTGCAAGCGGCTTCATCAGCCGTTCCATCGCGTCGGTCAGCACGATGGGGCTGGTGGTATAGGTCAGCAGGCTGGTGCCGGCAATCAGGCAGACAATCCGTACCGTGAGCACCAACACATTATAGATCCCCTGCCGGGTAATGGTGAAGACCCACCACTGAAAGACCGGATCCCCGCCCACAAAGAAGAGGTTGAGGATTGAGGTAAACAGGATGATGGGCAGAATCGGCCGCAGGCTCTTGCCGACCATCCGCAGCGGAATACCCGATACCCGATACGCAATCACCAAGAACAAGGCCGAGAGCGCAAGACCAATGGGGTTTGAGCCGATAAAGAGGACCACGATATAGGCGATGGTGAGCAGCAACTTCGCGCGGGGATCCATCCGGTGGATCACCGAGTTGCCGGGAAAATGCTGTCCGATGGTAATGTCCTTAAGCATCCTGCCCACCTCCCCGCTTTGCCAGCGCGTTGAGGATGACGTCCCGCGCATATTTCACCGTGTAGACATCGACCGGCAGGTCCAGTCCCATCTCCCGCAGACGCAGGAAGATCTTGGTGATCTGCGGCACCGAAAGGCCATAGCTGACCAGTTCCTGCGCCCGGGCAAAGATGTTGGCGGTGGTGTCCAGCATCGCCAATTTGCCCGCCTGCAGCACCAATACCCGGTCGGCGTACTTTGCAATATCCTCCATCGAATGGCTGACCAGCACCACCGTGGTGCCGGTCTCCTTGTGATATTTTTTGACCTGACTGAGGATCATCTCCCGCCCCTCGGGATCAAGTCCGGCAGCCGGCTCGTCCAAGACCAGCACCTCCGGCTGCATCGCGATGACCCCGGCGATCGCGGCGCGGCGCTTCTGCCCGCCGGACAGCTCAAACGGAGAGCGGTCGAGCAGCGATTCGTCCAGACCGCAGAATTTTGCGGCCTTTACCACCCGCTGCGCGATCTCCTCTTCGGGCAGTCCCATATTCCGCGGGCCGAAAGCGATATCCTTGCGCACCGTCTCCTCAAAGAGCTGATACTCCGGATACTGGAACACCAATCCCACCTTGAAGCGGTACTGCCGGATCTGCTTGGGGTCGGCCCAGATGTCCTCCCCGTCGATCAGCAGCCGGCCCGAAGTGGGGCGGTTCAGGCCGTTGAAGTGGGTGATGAGGGTTGACTTCCCGCAGCCGGTCGGACCGATTACCCCGAGAAACTCCCCTCGCTCTATCTCAAAGCTGATGTCATCCAGCGCGCGGGTTGCATCCGGCATCCCCTCGCCGTAGACATAACTCAGATGTTCAATCTTAATTACCGATGACATTCCGTTACCACCTATTTTTCCGGATCGCCGCGCCGCAGACCGGTGTGGGCGTCCTATTCTGGCTCTTATTTTGAATCCGACTCCATTTAGGAGGCGCCTTTGAGCAGCTGTGCCAGTGCCTGTGCGCACTCCTCTTCCGAGATGATCTCCTCATCCATCGGGATCCCGGCCTCCCGCAGCAGATCACAGAGTTCCTTTGCCTGCGGCACATCCAGACGCAGCGCCCGGATCCGGCTGCTGTCCCGGAAGACCTGTTTCGGGGTTCCCTCCAGCTCGATCATCCCGTCCCGCATCACGATCACCCGGTCGGCCTGCACCGCCTCTTCCATGTAATGGGTGATCATCACAACCGTGATTCCGAAGTCGGTATTCAGCCGCTTGACCGTCCGCATCACCTTTTCGCGCCCGATCGGGTCGAGCATTGCGGTCGACTCGTCCATCACAAGACAGTCCGGCCGCATCGCGATCACGCCCGCGATGGC
>CALXIJ010000087.1 GCA_944388335.1 uncultured Pygmaiobacter sp. | reverse complement strand
ATAGTAGGGCGAACCATCCTTATCGCCGGCGGTGATGATATCCGGGAACTGATCCACGTCATGCTTTGCCAGACGGTAGCTGGTCGACTCTGCCGGGGTGGCCTCGAGGTTATACAGATCGCCGTACTGCTCCTGATAGTCGCTCAGCCGCTCACGCATGTGATTGAGGACGTCTTTTGCGAACTTCTGTGCCTCGGGATGGGTCAGATCCATCCGCAGCCACTTCGCGTTGAGGGCGGCCTCGTTCATTCCCACTAGACCGATCGTCGAGAAGTGGTTGTCAAAGCTGCCCAGATACCGCTTGGTGTAGGGATAGAGGCCCTCGTTCAGCAGCTTGGTGATGACCGTCCGCTTGATGTGGAGCGAGCGGGCCGAGATGTCCATCATCCGGTCCAGACGGCGATAGAAGTCCGCCTCATCGGCCGCGAGATACGCCAGACGCGGCAGGTTGATGGTGACCACACCCACCGATCCGGTGCTCTCGCCGCTGCCAAAGAAGCCGCCCGACTTCTTGCGCAGTTCCCGCAGGTCCAGCCGCAGCCGGCAGCACATGCTGCGCACATCGCTGGGCTCCATATCGCTGTTGATATAATTGGAGAAATAGGGGGTGCCATACTTTGAGGTCATCTCAAACAGCAGTCGGTTATTTTCGGTGTCTGACCAGTCAAAGTCCCGGGTGATGGAATAGGTCGGGATGGGATACTGGAATCCGCGTCCCTCAGCGTCGCCCTCGATCATCGTCTCGATAAACGCCTTATTGATCATGTCCATCTCCCGCTTGCAGTCCTTATACTTAAAATCCATCGGCTTGCCGCCGACAATGGCCTGCTGCTCCGCGAGATCTGCGGGAACGGTCCAGTCCAGCGTGATGTTGGAGAATGGCGCCTGTGTGCCCCAACGGCTGGGGGTATTTACCCCAAAGACAAAGGACTCGATGCACTGCTTGACTTCATAGTAGGAAAGATTATCCGCCTTGACAAAGGGGGCCAGATAGGTATCGAAGGAGGAGAACGCCTGCGCACCGGCCCATTCGTTCTGCATGATGCCCAGAAAGTTGACCATCTGGTTGCACAGACTGGACAGATGCTTTGCCGGGGCGGAGGTGATCTTGCCCGGTACGCCGCCAAGCCCCTCCTCGATCAGCTGGCGCAGTGACCAGCCGGCGCAGTAGCCGGTCAGCATCGACAGATCGTGCAGATGGATCGCCGCGCTGCGATGCGCCTCTGCGATCTCCTCGTCGTAGATCTCACTGAGCCAATAGTTCGCGGTAATCGCGCCGCTGTTGCTCAGGATCAGACCGCCGACCGAATAGGTGACGGTGGAGTTCTCCTTGACCCGCCAGTCGCTGACATTGAGATAATCATCCACCAGCTTCTTGTAATCCAGCAAGGAGGATTTGACGTTGCGCACCTTCTCCCGCTGTTTGCGGTAGAGGATATAGGCCTTTGCCACATCGGCATAGCCCGCGCTGCTGAGCACCGACTCCACGCTGTCCTGAATGTCCTCAACCTGAATTTTATCCTCTTTGATCTTCGACTCAAAGTCAGAGGTCACCCGCAGCGCCAACAGATCAATGACGCTGGGATGGTACTGCTTTTCCAGCGCCTCAAACGCCTTTGTGATCGCCGCGCTGATCTTGCCGATGTCAAACTGTGCCAAAGTCCCATCCCGCTTCACTACCTGATACACAACGCTCGCTCCTTTTTTATCTCAATTTCTATTTTTCCCTTTTTCCCTCTGCGCCCCACTGCCCTCTTTGGGGCGGCAGCTGTACAAAACCCGTCTGGCGCGATTTAAATACAGCATAGCACTCCAAACGGGTGAAGTCAATATTTAGAATTGTTTTTAAAAAAAATACTATATGTAGTGTTTTGTTCCGTTCTTTTCTGAGCTGATCCAGATAACGCAAAATGCGGGAAGAAGCCGCTGTTCAGGCCACTATCGGCCCCAAAAGCAGCGCTCTCCCCGCGAGATCATATCGTTTTACGAGACCCCCCGCAGCTCTACCGATGGGATATTTTTGCGGGCTGCTGCGGCAAACCGCTCCATCTGCGCTTTCGAAGCAGCATGCAGCCCGGCGGCAATCAGATCTCCGGAATCAACAAATCCCTGCAGAAAATACCGTTTGGCCCCCGCGAGCCACCGCCCGATCTCCTCAAAATCAGCCTCGGTGTGCAGTTCCCCCACCACCGTGGTTCGGAACTCGTACTCCACCTCTCCGCGCATCAGCAATGCGGCGCTGCGCTCTACCGGCGCAGTGTCAAAGCCGGCGATCCCCACCGTCTCGGGATATCGGCTGGGAGCATTTTTGATATCCATCGCCACATAATCGACCAGCTTTTTCTCAATCAGCGTCTTGAGCCGGTCGGGGAAGCATCCATTGGTATCCAGCTTGACTGCATATCCCATCTCCCGGATGCGGCCGATCAGCTCCTCGGTTTTGTCCCAGAGCAGCGGTTCTCCCCCGGTGATGCAGACCCCCTGCAGCACCCCCTTGCGCTTGGTCAAGAAGGCAAACAGCTCCTCCTCGCTGACCTCCTCATCCTCCCCCGCCCGCTCCGGCAGCACCAGACTGGCATTGTGGCAAAACGGGCAGCGCAGATTGCATCCCTCCAGAAAGACGGTACACGCCAGATGCCCGGGATAGTCCAACAGGGTCAATTTTTGCAGTCCTGCAATTCTCATCTCTCTTCTCCCTCCTGCCATTTCTCTGCTTCTTGCACTGCGGCAGAGTTCTTTAGCATCTTTCGGCAAAACAGATGACACTCCGTCCTCTTCTTTTTCTGACAAGCCGTCCCGCCTTTTGCCTTATCCCTTTTCCTCCGGAAAAATTCTGCCTTTTTGCCTTAAAGATCTTCTTCATTCCACCGGCGGACAGCTCTCCCCCGGCAGATACCGGACCTCCATCCTGCGGCCGAACGGCGGACGGATCTCCCCCGCGATCAGCCGCAGCAACAACCGGAAGCACTCCTGCGCCATCTCCTCCATCGGGACACTGACCACCGACAGGCTGGGCCATGCATACTGCTGTGCCTCCCTGTCCCCATTGCCCACCGAGATGATCTTCAGCGCTTCAGGCAGTGAAATGCCCTGTTGGTGCAGTCCTCGCAGCGCTCCCAGCGCCAGTGCATCCGAGGCACAAAATACGCAGTCCGGGCGAGCCTGTGAATTTTCAAGCAGTGCAGAAACCGCGCCGCAGCCCCCGGCCATGGAATTTTCCCGCTGGATCACCGGCCCCACGGCAATCCCCAGCTGACGGCAGGTCTTGACAAAGCTGTCATTGCGCAGCTGCATCCCATAAAATACCGAATCCGCGCTGAGCACCGCCGCGCGGCGGCAGCGGTGGGCGGCAAACTGCTGCGCGGCCAATGCGCCGATTTCTTCATCATCCACCGTCACCCCGCAATAGGACGGGCTCTCGCGGTTGTACAGCACCACCGGCATCATCAGCCGAGCCTGTTCCAACCACTCCAGATCCTCCGCCGAGGCATTGCAGATGATCGCCGCATTAAAAGCGGAGAGGGAGACAAGGCTGCGCTCTTCCCGCAGCCGGCCGCAAGTATAGGGGTGGATCAACAGCTCATATCCCTCTCCTTGTTCCGCTACCGCACGGCGCAGACCGCGCAGAAACCGAACCATCATCGGCGCGCGGAAATCCTGCGCCCAAAAGACCGCAATCACCAGCCCGCCGCTCGCCTGCGGATCCCGCAGGCGCCGGGCCGAGAGGTTCGGCCGATACCCCAACACCCGCGCCGCTTCCAGCACCCGCTGGCAGGTCGCCTGCGGGATTCCTCGCTCCTCTGCCTTACCGCCCAGCACGATCGAGACCGTGCTGGGAGATAATCCCGTATAGGCTGCCAGTTCCTTGATGGTGGCCATCCATTCTCCTCCTTTGCCAGCCAGCGGCCGGTCCGCCGTCAAAATCACCGTGTACATTTATTAAATTATAGAATACCTCACAAAAATTGCAACCGACTCTTGACATTTGCAGGGGACGGCAGTATGCTTTCCTCGATAAGTATAACGTAATACTAAAACGTAATACTTGATTTGAAATCTCTGTTAAACACCTGTTTTTACAGGAGAAAGAAGGGTTGTCGATGAAAAAGGTTGCAATCGGCGGCGGTCAGGGATTTTGGGGGGACTCCAATGACGCGGCGATCCACCTGATGCGCCATGGGCAGATCCAGTATCTCGGCTGCGACTATCTGGCGGAGCTGACCCTCTCGATCATGGCACGGCAGAAGCTGAAAAATCCGGCCGCCGGCTATGCGCGGGACTTTATCGGTCTGATGCGGGAGGCGGGCGCCGACGCGCGCCGGCGCGGCATCCGGGTCATCACCAACGCGGGCGGCATGAATATTCAGGGTGCGGTGGATGCGCTTGCCGCCGAGATGAAGGCGCAGGGGCAGACCGGATATAAGATCGGGTATGTTCTGGGAGATGAGCTCAGCGACCGGATCGATGAGCTGCGCGCCGAGGGAGTCACCTTTGAGAACATCGACGAGGTGGGCAACTTTGACGAGATCCGGCCCAAGATCTTCAACGCAAACGTCTATTTCGGACACGAGGCGATTGTCGACTGTCTGGAGCAGGGGGCAGACACGGTGCTCTGCGGCCGGGCGGCCGACAGCGCAATGTTCCTCGCGCCTTTTGTCCATGAATTCGGATGGGCTGCGGACGACTGGGACAATCTCGCACGGGGCATCATGGCAGGCCATCTGTTGGAGTGCGGCGGTCAGGGCTCGGGCGGCAACTTCGAATATGGCTGGCGGGATGTTCCTGATATGGATGATTTGGGATTCCCGATCGCCGAGATCACTCCGGACACCTTTGAGATCACCAAGGCGGATCATTGCGGCGGCCTGATCTGTGAGCAGAGCTGCAAAGAGCAATTCCTCTACGAGGTTCATGATCCTGCGAACTACCTCACCCCTGACGTCAATGTCGACATCAGCCACGCCACCCTGACCGAGGTGGGAAAAAATCGGGTGCGGGTCGGCGGGATCAAGGGCAAGCCTCGCCCCGATACCCTGAAGCTCTCGATCGGTTACCACGCCGGCTATAAGGTGGTCGGCATGCTGAGTTTTGCCTGGCCGGACGCCTACGAGAAGGCACAGTATGCGGCCGAGATCCTGCGCAAAAAGATGCAGCGCAAGGGGCTCCGGGCCGAGGACGTCCATGTCAGCTATATCGGACTCAACAGCCTGCACCTCGGCGTTGCCGACATGAGCGAGGAGATGACCCGCAACATCAACGAGGTCGTGCTGCGGATTGCGATCCGCACCAAGGAAAAGGAAGAGGCCGCCAAGCTGATCCCCGAGATTGCGCCGCTGCAGCTCAACGGCCCTCCGGGAGCGAGCTTCTTCGGCGGTCGGGCTCACGTGCAGGAGGTCATCGGTCTCTGGCCGACCCTGATTCCGCGGGACGCCCTCCGGCTGACCACCCATATTCTGGAGGTGAAATGAGATGGCAGAGGTTTATCTGAACCAGATTGCACACGGCCGCAGCGGTGACAAGGGGGACACCAGCAATGTCTGCATCTTTGCCCGCAAGCCGGAATATTATGAAATCATCCGCCGAGAGGTCACGGTGGAGAAGGTGCGCGCCCATTTCGGCGACATGGTAAAGGGGGAGATCACCCGGTATGAGGTGCCCACCCTGAACGGATTCAACTTTGTGATGAAGCACGCGCTGGGCGGCGGGGCGACCTTTTCGCTGCGTCTGGACAGCCTTGGCAAGTCGATGGGTTCTGCCTTCATGCGGATGAAGATTCATCTGGAGGAGGGCGAGGGGGATGTCTGAGCAGCGCGCGCTGGAAAATCTGACCGTCCTCGACCTGACCAGAGTGCTCGCCGGCCCCTTCTGCACCATGATGATGGCCGACATGGGCGCTCGGGTCATCAAGATCGAGATGCCGGTGACCGGAGACGACACCCGTGCTTATCCCCCTTTCCGCGAAAACTGCGAGGGCAAACGGGAGAGCCTCTACTTTGCAAACATCAACCGAAACAAATCCGGACTGACCCTCAACCTCAAATCCGAGGAGGGCAAGAAGATCTTCCGCCAGCTGGTCAAAGAGGCCGATATCGTGGTCGAAAACTACCGCCCCGGCGTGATGGACCGACTGGGTCTGGGCTACGACGAGCTGAAAAAGATCAACCCCCGGATTATCTATGCCGCAGTGAGTGGATTTGGCTGTTACGGCCCCTATCACCTGCGGCCGGGATATGACATTCTCGCGCAGGCGATGGGCGGCATGATGGCGATCACCGGTGCGCGCGGCGGCGAGCCCACCCGTGCGGGCAGCGCGCTGGGGGACATTCTCGGCGGCCTGCATCTGACCATCGGAATTCTCGCCGCGGTCAACGCCCGATCGATCACCGGAAAAGGTCAGCGGGTGGATGTCTCGCTGATGGATTCGGTCATTGCCGCCACCGAGAACACCGCCATCAAGTATCTGGAATCCGGCAAGGTCCCGCCCCGAATGGGCAACCGGTACGCGGCGGTCTCCCCCTATGACGGCTTCAACTGTAAAGATGGCGTCGTCATCATCGCCTGCGGCAACCAGAAGCTCTTTGCAAAGCTCTGCAATGAGATCCTCGAGATGCCTCAACTGGTCGAGGATCCCCGCTTTACCGATATGCCCGGCCGTCTGGAGAACCAAGACGACCTCAAGGTGCTCATCGAGGACTGGCTCGCCGACAAGACGATGGAACAGGCGACCGACATCCTGCTGTCCCACGGCATTCCCGCCGGGCCGATCCTCGACATCAGCCAGATCCTCGCGAATCCCCACGTCAAGGAGCGGGAGATGTTTGTCGAGATGGAGCATCCCACCCTTGGCCGGATCACGGTCAACGGCTGCGCCATCAAATTGATGGACACCCCCGGCTCGGTGCGCAGGCCCGCCCCTGCGCTGGGACAGGACAACGGCGCCATTCTCTCCTCGCTGGGTTACACACAGCAGGAGATCGACCAGATGTCCGCAGACGGGGTGATCTGAAGCATCCTATCAGATTCTTTTTTGCGATTCTCTTTTTCTCAGCGCAAAGAAAGATACAATCCTCTCAAAAGGCCGCACGCCCTCTTGACAATCCCGAGATCCCGGGGTAGACTGAGAGCGAGATAAATGCAAGGAACAGGACAGTGGTTTGAGCCACAACCGCTTCAAGAGAGCTGTCGGATGGTGCGAGACAGTGGCGGCGGTACAAGCCCATCCCCTGTGAGCAGCAGGCCGAACCCACAGCAGTAGGCCCCGCCGGCAGCCCTCCGTTATCCGGGCGCCTGTTGGTTGACAGGATGAGTGGCCGCGCTGTGTGCGGCAATGAGAGTGGTACCGCGGAGCAAACAGCTTCGTCTCTCGCCTTACGGCGGCAGGCGGAGCTTTTTTTCTGCCGCCGCCCCAGAAAAAGGAGGGTGGTTTTTGAGATGGAAAAGACAATCGCAATGCTGCCGGGCGAGGGAATCGGCTCCGAGGTCCTCGCACAGGCGGAAAAGGTGCTGCGCTCGATCGGGACGCGATTTGGCCATCGCTTTACCTTTGTACAGGTCGGCGGCGGACTGTCCGGCCCCTTGACCGAGGAGCAGCTGTCCAGCTGTCTTGCCGCGGACAGCGTACTCGCCGGCGTCGGGGTCGGCCGCGGGATCTCCCAGCTCAGTCAGGAGCTGAATCTCAAGGCGAATATGCGTCCGGCGCTGCTCTATCCCCAGCTTGCCGGCGCCAGTCCCCTCGCGCCGGCTCTGGTCAAACAGGATATTGACCTGATGTTGGTGCAGGCACTCGCCGGCATTCGCGCACTGGAACAGGGGGAGGAATCCCCCGCTCCCAAGGAAGAGGAGGACGCCGTCCGGGTCGCCCGGATCGCGTTTCGCGCTGCGGGAATGCGCCGGGGCGGGCTCGTCTTTGTCGAACAGCCCGGCCAGCCGGCGCGCAATCGCTGTTGGCGCGAACTGCTCGGCAAGGTGGCGGCAGGATTTCCCCGGGTCAGCCTTCGGATCATGGGCGCCACCGCAGCCGCGGCGGAATTGCTTCAGGATCCCGCCCGCTTTGATGTCATTCTGGCAGATGGCGTCTGCGGTGCGGTCCTCGCCGGAGAGGCGGCCGGACTGACCGGCAGCGCCGGGATGATGTCCTGCGCGATGATCGGCAACGACCGGCGCGGACTCTATCACCCCGTACTCGGCCCCTCCCCCGATATGGCGGGGCAGAATCTGGCCAACCCCGTCGGCGCGGTTTATGCCGGAGCGCTGCTGCTGAAATACGCCTTTGACCTCGCAGAGGAGTGCGCCGCCATCGAGGCAGCCGTGCAGCGGGTGCTGGATGACGGCTATCGGACCGCCGATATTATGACCCATCGCTGCCGTCTGGTCAGCTGTGACTGTTTCGGAGATCTCATCGCTGCAGCTCTGACCAGCCCCCTGCTCTACCGCAGGGTCTCCCGCGGCATCCGAGATGCCGGGGACAGTTTCGCCCCCCTGCGCCGGAGAGTGACCGGCGCGGCACAGCTGTGAGGATTTTTCTCTTTCTGCATCTCCATATTAAAAAACGATCTGAAAACACAGGACGCCGGGTTTCCCGATAGAGGGAGACCCGGCGTCCTGCGTATGAAAAAGAAGAAAAGAAGAAAAAAGAAAAAGAGGAAAGCAAAGTATTGGTCTTGCCGCTCTGTCAGGGGCATTCCAGAAGATAACCCCTTCCTCGGCTGAGGATAATTCTTGCACTGGAGCCGATCTGTTTCAATCGGCGGCGAAGATAAGAGATGTTGGTCCAGACGACGCTGATCTCCGCACCGCTGGAGCAGCCCCAGATCTGATCCATCAGCTGCTCTGTGGATAAAAACTGTCCTTGGTGTCGGGCCAGCAGCTCAATGAGCTGGAATTCCCGATTGCCAAGACGGACCCATCGGTCCCGGCAGCAAAGTCTGAAGCTGCGCCGATCAAGCAAAAGATCTCCTGCGGCCAACTGATCCGGCACGAATTCTCCCTGCCGCCGGGTCAGCGCCCGCACCCGGGCGACCAGTTCGTCCGGGTAAAAGGGGCGGCTGAAGCAGTCGTCTGCGCCGGCGTCCAGCGCGCGGACCCGGCTGCGGGCATCGGTGGATCCCGTCAGCAGTAAGATCGGCAGACTGCACCGGTTCGCACGCAGGCGGCGCACCGGATCCAATCCTCCTAATCTGTCATCGAGGACCAGACAGTCCCACTCGCCGCTCTGCGCCCAGTCCAGAACATCCTGTGTCGTCTGAACGCACTCGGTGGTGTAGCGATGCCGGTGCAGCAGCCCGGCGATCGACTGCTCTGCTCCCTGCTGCTGTGCGATTGAGATCCGCATCCGCGGCGAAACCTCCGCGATCCGCGCCGCCCTCGCACCGCTGCGCGGGGGTGCGCAGGCTCCAATTTGGTCAGTGTGAAAACGGGCAGCAGCGCCTCTCGCTGGAGAGCGGGCCAAAGGATGACCTGCGGGAGGCGGTCTTTTTCGCCTGTGCCACGGCAAAGCTGCCGATTCTTCAGATGGAAACCCGCAAGGCCAGCCTTGAAGATGTCTTTATTGAGCTGACGGCGCAGGATGCGGCGCTGCCGCAGCCGTCGGCAGCGCCGTCAGATTCTCAGGGAGAGGAGGAAGCGCAATGATCGCCGTTTATAAAAAAGAGCTGCGAACCAGCTTTACCGGGATGGCCGCCTATGTGTTCATCGCCTTTGTGCTGGTTTTCGCCGGGATCTACACGATGCTCTATAACCTCAGCAATGGATATCCCAATTTCGAATACGTGCTGCAGAGCATGTCGATCATCTTCCTCATCGCGATTCCGATCCTGACCATGCGCTCCATCGCCGAGGAGCGGCGCCAGCACACCGATCAGCTGCTCTATGCGCTGCCGCTCGGGATGACCCGAATCGTACTGGGCAAGTATCTTGCAATCCTGACGGTGGTCGCAGTCCCCTGCGTCATCATGGGATTCTATCCGCTGCTGCTGTCGCAGTACGGGCAGGTCTCCTTTGCCACCGCCTTCGGCGCGCTGATCGGCTTCTTTCTCCTCTCCGCCGCGCTGGCTGCCATCGGTCTGCTGATCAGCGCCCTGACCGAAAATCAGGCCGTCGCCGCTGGACTCTGCTTTGTGGTGATGATGCTGCTCTATTTGAGGTTGAGGACAGCGAGGGAGAAACCGTCACCCAGACGGTCAATGTCTATCGCAGTGGGGAGGAAGAGCTCTCCGGCACCGAGGTGGAGGCGCTGCTCGACGCCATCAACGCCCTATCGGTCACCGCACGGGGCGGGAGCGCCTCCGGCGAGGAGCTGATCTCGTTTACCTTCTATCAGGAGGTCGACGGATACGAAGAACTGACCCTGCGTCTGACTGCACAGGACACCGCCAGCTGTGTTGCCGACTTTGACGGCGCAGCCTGCCAGACCGACCGCTCTGCCGTCAATGAGTTGGTCACCTTGGCGCAGGCGGTATTCGAAAACTGATTGTTTTCCACTTTTCTCCCCGCAGGCCGTGGGCGAATAAAGATGAATGCTCTGCAAAAGTACCCGGTCAACGGGGTCTCCTCTTGCCAAACCGCGTGGGATGGCTTATACTGAAGCGGCAAACGCGAAATACAGCGGACGGCGCCGCCGCCCCAAAAGTGAGGAGTCAAAGTTATGAAAGCGCGGATCCCAAAGCACCGGGAATTCATCATCAGCATCGACGAGAAGGAGGAGCCCCGGCATCAGGAATGCTGGGAGAAGCTCAACCAGATCGTCAAGGATTACCAAAAGCAGGGCAAATCGGTCTACACAGAGACCTTCATCGAGGACAATGAGGAGAAGGTCAAGGAGCTGCAGAAAGAGTATAAGTTCAGCTATACCATCGAAGAGCGCTGATTTTTTCCAAAAGAGAGGGGAGCCGCATCGCCAAAATCGATGCGGCTCCCTTTTTGCGCAGAAAAGCCAAAATCACTGTTTAAACTTTGGAGCCGGGCGATAAAATTCGAAGATGACCATCTCATTCTCCCCCTCTACGCGGGGACGATCTGCCTCATCCCGGACTGTCCATACCACCTTTACCGCACCGAGCAGAGAGGCAAGCCGCACCGTGAGGGGCCGCGGGCGGTTCTGGTAAGCGATAAACTGCGGCCGGCCGATAAAGTTGGCAAGGGTCCATCCCAAAAACAGCCCCATCGGCGCGGGGAGGGTGTTGTAGCTGCGCGGCCGCTGAGCCAGCTGTCCTCTTAGAACCTGCGGGACGTTCTTTCGGAACCATCCCACAATTCTCGGATCAAAGCTCTCGATGCAAAAATCCCCTTGATAGTTTTTGAGCAGTTCCCATCCCAAACGGCAGAGCTGCTCATTGCGCGGACCGCTCTTGAGCTCGACAATCAGCGGAACACGGCCGGCGACAGTGCGCAGCACCTCGGCAAAAAGAGGGATGCGCTCCTCGGTTTTGCACAGCCGCATCTGTTGCAGTTGTTCCAGCGTATAGGCATCCACCCTGCCCTTTACGCCGCAGACCCGGTCCAGCGTATCATCATGAAAGACGACCACCTGTCCATCCTTGGACAGCTGAATGTCCAGTTCGATGCCATAGCCGGCCTCTGCCGCCAGCCGAAAAGCGGCAAGGCTGTTCTCCGGCACCGATTTGTCGGGGCTGTGCAGCCCCCGATGGGCGAAATTACGCCCGGTAAAGGGGGCTACCAGCGCCGCGCTGGGGCGGCCCGGCCAAAGGGCGGCCAGCAATAAAATCACCGCGGCAAGGAGAACGAAAATCAAAATCAAAAGCGGCATTCCGCGCACATCCTTTCACACTAAAACAACTTTTTACAATACCGGACAAAGTTCGCACTCATTGTAGCGCGGCACCTCATCCATGTCAACGAAAAGGGCTTTTTATTCGGGCAAAAAGCTGGTATGATTAAAAAAGAAACCCCCGCCACAAAACCGAAACGGAACTTTCACATAATTGTCATACCGGAAAATTACACTAAACTTGTGAAAATTTGCGAAGCCGCTAGTCGCGCGGCAACTGAGCAAAAATGAGGTGAACCGCATGATCAGGATTTTAATTGTAGACGATGAGCCGCGGATCCGCCAGCTCATCCGGGAATATCTGGAGCACGAGGGTTTTTCCTGCACCGAGGCGACCGACGGATCCGCCGCGCTGGCCCAGCTGTCCGGCTCCAGTTTCGATCTGGTACTGCTAGACATCATGATGCCCTTTGTCGACGGCATGACCTGCTTGCGGGAGATGCGCGCGCGCAAAATCACGACGCCGGTTATCATGCTGACCGCCCGGGGCGAAGAGTATGACCGGATCGCCGGACTGGAAGGCGGCGCTGACGACTATATCGTCAAACCGTTCAGCCCGCGGGAGATGGTCGCACGGGTCAAGGCCGTTTTGAGTCGCACCCTGCCCAAGGAGCAGTCGGACAGCGAGAGTTTTGTCTTCGGGGATCTGGTGATTGACACCGCTTCCCACAGCGTCAAAATTGCCGGAGAGGAAGTCTCCCTCACCCCAAAGGAATTTGACCTGCTGGTCTTTCTCGCCCACAACAAGGGCATTGCCCTTTCCCGGGAAAAGATCCTGCAGAAGGTCTGGAACTACGACTACTATGGAGAGGATCGCACAGTCGATACCCATATCAAGATGCTGCGCAGCCATCTTGGCGCCCATCGGGACGACATTGTCACCGTTTGGGGTGTGGGCTATAAATTTGATCCCGCGAACTGAGGAGTTTTTGCGTGAAATCCATCAAAACCAAGCTGGCGCTCTTTGTCTCCTGTCTGTGTATTGTGCTCATCGGTTTGGTCTGGCTGCTGACCGTCGTCCTCTTTGAGCCGAACTACCGCAGTATGATCCGCACCGAGCTGAACACCAAGATCGCCGCGGTCGCCGCGGTACTGGAGGGAGATCAGGCAGAGGATGCCGACATTCTGAGCTTGATTTCTCTGGTCAAACCGCTGATGCAATCGGGAATCTGTATTGAGATCTCCGCCACCGAGGAATGCATCGAAGCGCATGGTTACACCTCCCCCACTTTGGGCACCGCGGTGCCGGCCTACCGCGCATTTTTTGTGCTGGAGGGCATCGGGGACGGCTGTCAGCTGCATCCCTCCAGTCAGGGGGTATTGGGGGATAAAACCGAACTGGACTCCACCCTTGCCGTTGCAAAGCGAAAGGAGACCGCAATCAAAGGCCGGCTGAGCGAGACGCTGGTCGATCTGAGCAGCTCTCCCTACCGCCAGCAGCAGGTGGTGGGGATGGTGACCTCCAGTGGATATATCATCCTCGCCAGCACCAATCTGGAACGGGTGGATCAGGCGATGCAGGTGGTCAGCCACCAGCTGATTTTGATCTCGGTCATCCTATTGGCCGTCTCACTCATCTCCGCACTGCTCTTTGCGCGCTGGTTCACACGGCCGGTCAGCCAGCTGTCGAGCGCGGCAAAGCAGGTCGCCGCCGGCAACTATGATGTTGCTGTACAAATTCGCTCGCAGGATGAACTCGGTACCCTCGCACGGGACTTCAACTACATGACCCGGGAGATCTCAAAGTCCACCCAACTGCAGCGGGATCTGATCGCAAACATCAGCCATGATCTGCGCACCCCGCTGACCCTGATCCGCGGATATGCCGAGACCATCCGGGATCTGGACGGGGAAGATAAGGACCGCCGGGACGATGATCTGTCGGTCATTATTGATGAGGCAGACCGTCTGTCGGTACTGGTCAACAGCGTGATGGAACTGTCCAAATACTCCTCCGGCGCCGAAAAGCCGAACCCGAGCCGGTTCGATCTGGCAGAATTGGTGGCAGATGTCCTGCGCCGATATTCCGATCGGGCGGAAAAAGAGGGGTTGACCCTGCTGCAGGAGGGACCGGAGGAGATCGAAGTCATCGCCGATCCCGTTCAGATTGGCCGGGTGCTGCACAATCTGGTCTCGAATGCCGTCGCACATCTTGAGAGCGGCGGACAGATAACTGTCCGTCTGACCGATAAAAAGGAATCTGTCCGGGCAGAGGTCATTGACAACGGCTCCGGCATTGACGAAAAGGAATTGCCCTTTATCTTTGATCGGTATTACCGCTCCCGCAGCGATGCGGGCAAACGCGGCAGCGGACTGGGGCTCTCGATTGTCAAGGCGATCCTCGTGGCGCACAATGCTCCCTTCGGTGTGCAGAGTGTTGTCGGGCAGGGCTCTGACTTCTGGTTTGAGCTGCCCCCCGCACCACCGGCAGAGACGCAGAAGAACGGCAAGCCCTCAAACAAAACATAAAAAACGATCTTCTTTTGTGGTCTTTTCCATCAGCACTCTCTCAATAAACAGGCCGTTTTGGATCATCTTCCAAAGCGGCCTGTTCTTTTTTACTCTTTTTTGGATTGCTGAGCGCCTCTCACATCCGCAAACATTGCGGCGAATGCCCGCGCACCCTCGCTCATCGGGCCTCCCTCCCGAAATGCAACGGTGACCTGTGTGACCAATTCGGGCGCGTCAATCTCCTGCAGGATCAAGGTCCCATGTCCCAGTGCCGCCGCCGTGCGGGGGACGAGTGCCAGCCCCAAACCCACCTGCGCCAGCGCCAATGCAGTGCGTGCGTCCTCGGCGATACAGCGGGCAACCAGCTGCGCTCCCTCCCGGCGGAACGCATTTTTCAACAACCCCTCAAATCTGCGGTAAAAGACCACCGGAACCCCGCTCAGCGCGGCCAGCGGCAACGGCCCGTCGGGCAGCTTTTCAAAGAGCGCAGGATCCCCCACCGCCGCGAGCGGTTCCTGAGAGATCCTGCGGCAGTCCAGCCCCTCCTGCGGAAAAGGGGTGCGCAGAACAGCCGCCTCGATTACCCCTGTGCGCAGCAGCTCAACCAGCTGATAGGTGTTGCCCTCCCTCAGTTCCAGCCTCAACTGGGGAAATCTGCGAAAAAAATCGGAGAATGCAGAGGTGAGCAGCGTGGGCCCACAGGAGGAGATCAGCCCCAGCCGCAAGGTGCCCCGCACGCCGCCGCCCAACTGGCCGACCTCATCCCGCGCGGCGTCGGCGAGCACAAGCAGTTGTTTTGCGCGCTGATACAGCACCCGTCCGGCCTCGGTCGGCGTACAGCGCCGGGGACCGCGTTCCATGAGCGGAGCACCCAGCTCCTCCTCCAATCGATGCAGCTGCGCCGACAGCGGCGGCTGCGAGATGTGCAGATGTTTTGCCGCTGCGCTGATACTGCCCTCCTCCACGATTGCAGAAAAATATTCCAGCTGCTTGAGATCCATTTTTTCTCCTTTGCTTTTGTATACTATAAAAATATAGATAAGATACAAAACAAATATTTTTCATATGAATTATACCGTGCTATAATCCGTTTGTAAATAAATGCCGGCATACTTTTCTTGAAATGCCGGTTAAAAGGAGGCGCGCGGATGCGCAGGTTGGTTTCATACCTCAAACCTTATCGGCTCCAATGTATTTTGGGGCCGACTGCCAAGCTGGTGGAGGCGATTTTTGAATTGATTGTTCCACTGGTCATGGCGAGAATTATTGACGTCGGCATCACATCGGGAGACCGCGGATATGTCGCAAGAATGTGTCTTTTGTTGGTGGGACTGGGACTTGTAGGGCTTTGCTGTGCCCTGTTCTGCCAGTATTCCGCGGCGAGGGCCAGTCAGGGATTTGGTTCTTCGCTGCGCCGTGCACTTTATCGCAAGATAAACAGTCTTTCTCATACCGAACTGGACCTGCTGGGCACTACCAGTCTGATCAACCGGCTTACCGGAGACATCAACCAGCTGCAAACCGCAGTGGCAATGATGATCCGGTTGGTCATTCGCGCCCCGTTTCTGGTGATCGGATCGACAGTGATGGCGATCTATATCGATCTGAAGCTCTCGGTGATCTTCCTGATCGCCTCTCCATTGATCGCCTTCATCCTTTATCTCATCATGAGCCGATCGATCCCCTTCTACCGCACAATTCAAAAGAAACTGGACCGGATCGGGCTTATCACTGATGAAAATTTATCCGGAGCGCGGGTGATCCGTGCATTTTCTCGCCAGAGTGCCGAACAGGATCGATTTGAGCAGGCCAATGAGGACTACCGGCGGACCAGCATGCAGGTGGGACGAATCAGCGCGTTGCTCAGCCCGCTGACCTTCGTCGTGGTCAATCTGGCAATTGTCGCCATTATCCGCTTTGGCGCCGTGCAGGTCAAGATCGGTGCGTTAACGCAAGGTCAAATTGTTGCGCTGGTCAATTACATGAATCAGATTTTGCTTGCTCTGGTTGTCGTCGCCAATTTGGTGGTCATCTTCACCCGTGCTGCCGCAAGCGCTGCGCGGGTCAGTGAGGTGCTCGCAATGGAGCCCTCAATCCAGAATTCCCAGCGCAAGATGCCGGCTGAGGATTTGGACGCACCGCGCATCTCCTTTGAATCGGTGCGGCTGCGGTATGCCGGTGCGGGAGAGGATACCTTGAACGATATCAGCTTTTCCGCACAGCCGGGCCAGACAATCGGTATTATCGGCGGTACCGGCAGCGGCAAAACCAGTCTGATCTCTTTGATTCCCCGTTTTTATGATCCCAGCGGGGGGCGGATACTGATGAATGGGGTTGACCTTTTGGACTGGCCGCTGGATAAGCTGCGCGGTCGGATCGGGCTCGTTCCCCAGCGCGCGGTGCTTTTCTCGGGGACCATTCGGGAAAATCTCTGCTGGGGCGAGGCGCAGGCATCGGATGAACAGTTATGGCAAGCGCTTGAAACAGCGCAGGCTGCCGATTTTGTCCGCGCACTGCCCGACGGGTTGGATGCCCCGGTACTGCAGGGCGGGCAAAACTTTTCCGGCGGCCAGCGCCAGCGGCTGACCATTGCCCGGGCATTGGTACGTCAGCCCGAAATTCTGATTCTGGATGACAGCGCCAGCGCGCTGGACTTCGCGACCGATGCGGCGCTGCGCCGTGCGCTGCGGTCAGCCTGTGGTGAGACGACCGTCTTTTTGGTCTCACAGCGAATCAATACAGTCCGCTCGGCGGACCGTATTCTCGTGCTGGATGACGGAAAGTTGGTGGGAGACGGAACGCATGAGGAGTTGTTTGCGTCCTGCGAGACCTACCGCGAAATCTGTCTATCCCAATTAACCGGAGAGGAGGCGCAACGATGAGTCGAAAAAAAGTTGTCGTAGAAAAGGGCACTCTGCGCCGTGTGCTGCGGCTGCTGGCCCCCTATCGGCTGTATCTTGCAGGAGCGACCGCTTTTGCTGTGGGAAATGTTGTCCTCGCGTTGGCCGTCCCCGTCCTGATTGGACAGGCGGTAGACCACATTGTCGGCCCAGACAACGTGGACCTCTTGGGGATGATGCCGGTCTTGTTTCAGCTGACGGCAGCCGCGATCGGCAGTGCGCTGTTCGGATGGCTGATGACCTTGTGTACCAATACCGTTACCTATCGAACGGTCCAGCATCTGCGCAGTGCGCTCTTTGACAAGATCAGCACACTGCCGCTTTCCGCGATTGATAATACGCCCCGGGGAGATTTTGTCAGCCGGATGACCAACGACATCGATCAGCTCTCCACCGGGCTGCTGCAGGGCTTTGCCCAGATCTTTACCGGCGTTTTGACCATTCTTGGCACTCTTGTGTTCATGTTCCGTCTGCATGTTCTCACCGCTCTGGTGGTCGTGGTGCTGACGCCCCTTTCTCTCTTTGTGGCGAGTTTTATCGCCAGCCACATTCACGCTATGTTCACCGGCCAAGCCGAGGCACAGGGCAATCTGACCGCTTTTGCCGGGGAGATGATCGATGGACAAAAGGTGGTAAAAGCCTTCGGACGCGAAACAACGGCAGAGGAAAATTTTGATCGTCTTGATTCCAAACTTTATCATTATGGCGTGCGTGCACAGTTTTACTCCGCTCTGACCAATCCCTGTACCCGATTCGTAAACAGCGCCGTCTATGCCGCTGTCGGTCTGACCGGCGCGCTGACCGTCATCTCCGGCGGGTTATCCGTCGGCGGTCTGACCAGCTTCTTGAACTACGCGAACCAATACACCAAACCGTTTAACGAGATCTCCGGTGTCGCGGCAGAATTTCAGGCTGCACTGGCTGGCGCAGCCCGTGTCTTCCGGGTGCTGGATCTGCCGGCCCAGCAGCCAGATCGCCCCGACGCCAAAAAATTGGAACACTGCCGCGGCGAGGTGGAAATCCGGAATCTGGACTTTTCCTATCGTCCCGACCGGCCGCTGATTCAAGACTTCAACCTAGTTGCAAAGCCGGGCCAGCATATTGCATTGGTCGGCCCGACCGGATGCGGCAAAACCACCGTCATCAACTTATTGATGCGGTTTTATGAGCCCAATCAGGGTGAAATCTTGGTGGATGGGCAGCCGATTACCAGCCTGACCCGGGACAGCCTGCGCGCCGGTTTTGGCATGGTGCTACAGGACACGTGGCTTTTTTCGGGCACCGTGCGGGAGAATATCGCCTACGGCCGTCCGGATGCCACCGAACAAGAGGTCATCGCCGCGGCAAAAGCGGCACATGCCGACAGCTTTATCCGACGTCTGCCTCAAGGGTATGACACACCTCTGACCGGTGGCGGCGCCGGATTGTCTCAGGGGCAGCGGCAGCTGCTCTGCATCTCCCGGATCCTGCTCACCGATCCTCCCATGCTGATTCTGGACGAAGCTACCAGCAGTATCGATACCCGTACCGAGGTGCGAATTCAGAAGGCCTTTGACACCCTGATGGCCGGCAGAACCAGTTTTGTGGTCGCCCATCGTCTTTCGACCATCCGAAGTGCCGATTGCATCCTCGTGATGGAAGCCGGCCGAATTGTGGAGCAGGGCACACACGACGAGCTTTTGGCAAAGAACGGCGCCTATGCCCGTCTATATAACAGCCAATTTGCTCCGACTGAACAGGGCGCATGATTTTCTCCCTTTGCGCAAACATCTCATCCTTGCGTACAGCATCTTGGAGACGGCGCTAACAGGACAAAAAGTGGCGGGAGAACAGATCTGATCCGGTCTGTTCCCCCGCCGCCTTTTTATTTTTCATTATTTTTTCATTGAGAATCTGCCAGACAGCGCAGCAGCCCCTCCGCTACTCCATCAGCGGTCGCGCGGATTGCCTCTGAATCAATGCAGCTCTCAAATTCTTCCGGATTGACCAGATAGCCAAATTCAAAAAGCACCGCCGGCGCGCAGGTCATCCGGGTCACGTAAAAATAATTCCAGCTCGGGTCGTCTGCCGCGCGTCCGGTCGCTCCCGAGACCGAAGAGAGCAGCGAAGCGGCGAGCTTCTCGCTGCCCGGCTCAAAGTAGTAGGCCTCAACCCCCTGCGCACCGGTAGTGTTTTTGACCAAGGCCGTGCTGTTGTGATGCAGCGAGAGGAAGAAATCCGGGCGCAGCTGCTGCGCGGCCTCCCAGCGCTGCTGCAGCGTGAGGGTCTCATCCGTCGACCGGGTCATCTGTACCGTTGCGCCAAGCTGCTCCAAGCGGTCCCGCACCGCGAGGGCGAGGGTCAGATTGATCGTTTTTTCAGCGATTCCCGCCCCGCCGCCAATTCCCAGCGCACCGACATCCGTTCCTCCATGGCCGGGGTCGAGCAGTACCGTCACCCCGGTGAGTGGGCGTCCCCTCTCGCGGCTGGCGACCGGCGCGCCGCGCAGATAGAGCAGCGTCTGCGCCTCTGCATAACTGACATCATACCCCCACAGCGGATTCTCCTCTGACAGGGTAAGGGTCAAACGGGTGCCGGTGAGTCCCTCCTCCAGCGGCTCAGCCTCTGCCGCGGCGACAAAGCGGCTTTCCAGCAGCGCGGGGTCAAAATCGAGGGTGGTGTCATACAGCTCCAGCACCAGCTGGCCCTCTGAGAGGCGATCATAATACAGCGGCGTGCCGCCGGCAAAAGAGAAGCTCTGTGCGCCGTTCTCCTCCTCGGTCACCACCGGCGCGGCAAGCGTTGCGAAGGACTCCTCTTCCAGCAGCTGTGCATTGGAGCAGAGCAGGTAATCCCCGCTCGCCAGCAGATAGGCCGGTACCACCGACCCGCCGCGCACCGTCTCCACCGTGCCGAGGACCCGCGCCCGCGCTCCCTGCCGGACGGTCATCGCGATCGCTCCGTCATTTCCCGGGTCCGTCAGGGTAGAGGCCAGTTGTGCGGTGACCTCCACATACCTTCCCGCCAATGTCTCGTCCAGCTGCGTGTCTGGCGTTGGTCCGGACCAGCCGGAGGAGGGCGCAGGCTCTCTGCAGAGGACCGTCACCGATAGGCTCTGCCCACCGGGCTGGCTCAGGGTCAACTCATTTTCCCCCACCTCGAGCGGGACCTCAACCGCAAAGGCGCCGCCCGCAGATCGGACCGGCACCGCATCCGCCGAGACCGAGAGCGGCAGCGTGGGATCGCTGAGGCCCAGCAGCACAATGCTCTTGGCTGTGGTCACCGCTCCCTCCGACGGATAGCTCAGGGTCAGGGTATCCGGCAGGGCAATCCCCTGCGCCTCGGCCGGCTGCTCAAAATAGCTCACCATCAGGCCGATGGGTCCGGGATCCGAAACTGCCGCGCTGAGTTCCCCCAGCACTGCGCCCGAGAGGGTTTCCTGATAGCAGAGGGTGCGCAGCACCTGCACCAGTGCCTCCCTTTCCGGTCCCGCTGCGGGCAGCAAGGAGAGGTCCGGGCAAGCTGCCCGCCAATCCGACAGGCGCTGCAGGTCGGCGGTCTGCACCATCAGCATCGCATAGCCCGCCTCATTCAGTTTTGCATCGGGGGAAACGCCCTCATCGAGCATCAATCCCAGCGACCGCCCGCCCCGCAGCCGTCCGATTTTCTCTGCAAAAGCAGCCGCCGTCGCGGCATCCCAGTCCTCTCCCCGGACAACCAATCCCGCAATGGGATAGCGGCGCAGCAGATCGGCACAGCACGCCGTCAGGGAATCCATCTCGGAGTTTTTCTCCGTCGCAGCCTTTTCGATCAGGACGGCGGGATCGGCCAGTGCGAAGACCTGGATCTCATACTCCCTGCCGAGACGGCAGAGCAGCTCGAGCAGATCCACTCCCTCGAGAAGGGAGTCGCGCTGCTCCTCCTCAAAGATCACCCGTCCGCTTTCCGGATCGGCCAACTCGAGCAAGAGGGTATTTACGCCGGAGGCAGCAGCCTGTTCCACAGCCGGCCGCAGCAGTTTCTCAGCCTGTTCTGCATCGCTTTGCCCGCTCAAAAGCGCCTGCAGCCCATCTTCTCCGGCAACCGGCAGCGAGAGGGCGATAACTGGCCCCTCCGCCAGATAGGGGCGCACGATCGGAAATACACCCAACAGCGTTCCCAATAGAAACACCACGATCGCCGCCGTGATCAGAATCAAAAAGGAGAAAAAAAGTTTAATGCGGCCTCGCATGGCGCTGCCTCCCTTCTCGTTCGACAAAATCACCCTTTTTTCTCAGTATAGCATACCCTTGCAGTGGGAGAAACCCTAAAAGCGTATGCAGATCCGTGTGAAAAATTGCCAGAGAAACGCGCGCAGGGGAATAAACCGGTTTTGCCGCCGCTTTGCAGCCAAGCCACGACGATTGGCCTTTTTTCTCCGCAAATGAAAAGAGGGCTTCCGGTACACCCGGCAGCCCTCTTTTCGTTTGCGTCCTCTTTTTTACAGCTCGTAATCACAGGCAGCGCGTCCGACAGCATAGCTGTGAACCACCTTTTTGACCTCGAGATGGGCAGGATGGGTCTGATAGGCCGCTGCGGCATCCCGATCGGTGAACTCGGTGTAGAGCACCGCGTCATAGTCCCCGATGTAGGCCGCCCGCACCTCGGCATGGGTGAGTCCGGGCACAACCCCGACCAGCGCTTCCAGTCCCTCGGCGATCTGCCGGATCGCGGCGGGCTTGTCACAGTCGTCCCGCAGTTTCCAGAACACAATATGCTTTACCATTTTATTTTCTCCTTCTCTCCGCCTGCGGCGGAAGCAATATCTCCTCCCCTGTCCGGGGTTGGATTTTTTCTCGGTGCGGCCTTGTTCCTCGCCAGTCCCAGATCGCTGCCCAGCACCCCGCCGGCCAACACTGCCTCGGTGCCAAAGCGCTCCCGCAGGCCGTCAAGGGCCTGCTCCAGCCGCTCCCGCTTCTCTCTGCGCGGCTGTTCTGCCGGATCATCAAACAAGCTGGTCTGGCGCGCCGTTGGCTGATCGGTCAACCCAAATGCCGTGACCGTAAGCGCGCGGATCGGGCGGCGGGGATCCCAGTTCGCAAGAACCAGCGAGATGGCGGCTTCGGCCAGTTCTCTCGCCAGATCGGTGGCGTCCGGAAGTTGTTTTTGCCGGGAGATGCTGTGCAGCGCCGGGTCCTTGATGTTGACCCCGACCGCCGTCGCGCGCAGCCCCGCGCGGCGCAGTCTGGCCGCCACCTCCTCGGTGAGATAACCCAGACCGACCCGGACGTCCTCTGCGCCGACAAGGTCTCGGCGGAAGGTGAGCCCGTTGCCCACACTCTTGACCGGTTCTGCTTCTCCCTGACGGCGCACCGGCGCATCGTCCAGCCCGGCGGCGTAGCAGCGCAGCGTCGCACCCAGCTTTCCCAGTGCGCCGGTGAGCAGCGCCTCCTCCGCCGTCGCCAGATCTCCGATCGTGCAGATCCCAAGCCGGCGCAAACGCCCCGCCGCCGCAGATCCGACAAAAAGCATACTTTCCACCGGCAGCGGCCACAAGATCTCCCGTTCCGCACCCCGAGGAATCACGGTGGTCGCATCCGGCTTCTTGTAATCACTGCCGAGTTTGGCAAACACTTTATTATAGGAGACCCCCACCGAGATGGTGATCCCCAGTTCCCGCCGGATCCGGGCGCGAAGCTGATCGGCCAATGTCTTTCCGTCCGGTGCAAAGAGGTGCAGGCTGCCGGTCACGTCCAGCCAGCTCTCATCGACACTGAACGGTTCCACAAGATCGGTGTACTCCCCATAAATTTGGTTGATTTTTTTGCTCATCTGCCGATATTTCTTATGATGGGGCGGCAGCAGGATCAGGGAGGGGCACAGCCGCCGGGCCTGCCAGACGGTTTGGGCCGTCTTGATTCCCATCCGCTTTGCCGGCTCATTTTTGGCCAGAATGATGCCGTGCCGGCTGCCGTCGTCACAGCCCACCGCCACCGGCAGGTCCCGCAATTCGGGATGTTCCAGCAGCTCGACCGAGGCGTAAAACGCATTGCAATCACAGTGTAAAATCACCCGGTCCATCTGCCGTTTCCCCTCTCTCGATCCGCTGTTTCTCTTATTATACACCCCCTTTTCCGCCCGGACAATCTTCCCTTTGGGGGAAGTTTGCCATCCCGCACGGCGTGTTCTCGGTGAGAATGCGGAAAAAAATTTTTCTCCGCGGCAGCGGGGGGTGGAAACGAAAGAAAAAGATGCTATACTATAATCAACTGGGCGCTGCAGGCGTCCCGAGATCAAGCAGAACGGAGGATGAAGGATGGATTCCAGCGTAAAGCGCTTTTTGTATGAGATGGCAGACCGCGCGGCCGCTGTGGCCGAAGGTGCAAAGGATGCGGTGACCGGCGCGGGCCGGATCGTCGGCGAAAAGAAGGACGAGGCAAAACTGCGGCTGGACCTGATGCGGCTGCGCAGCGAGTGCGAATCCCGTTTCAGCGAGATCGGACGCACCTTTTACCTGATGAATTCCGGCGATTGGCCCCGGGGCGGCGAGAGCGCCGAGCACCGGATCGAGTCGCTGCTCGGTCAGGTCGGGGAGCGGGAGATGCAGATTTCCGATATTCTGCACCGTCTGGAACTGATGAACGGACGGCGCGAATGCCCCAGCTGCGGCACCGTCTATTCCGAGGGAGATGCCTTCTGCCCCGGCTGCGGCCGTCCGCTGAAAGATGCGGACAAGGATTCCTGACAATGGACTCTGACCGCCTTTTTTCATGAGAGAAAAGGCGGAGAAATAGAAAAGGAGTGGGATAAAATGGACTATAAAGTGAGCGAGAAGCGGGCGGCCGCGATGAAGGCGATCACCGGCAGCGAGAAGGTGCAGAAGGCGCTGGCTTTTATCAAAGAGGATCACGAGCGCTGTGTCAAGGAGCAGGTGACCATCGCAAAGATTGCCGCCCCTACCTTCCATGAGGAGAAGCGTGCGGCCTATATGACCGAGCAGTTCCGCGCGCTGGGTCTCTCGGACGTACATATCGATGCAGCGGGCAATGCGATCGGCGTCCGCAAGGGCAAGGGCAAGGGTCCGAAGGTGGTCATTGACGGCCACATGGATACCGTCTACGGTCTGGACACCCCCCTTGAACCGACCTTTGACGGCGAATTTGTCCACTGCCCGGGTATCGTGGACGACACCCGCGCGCTGGCTGCCGAGCTCTCGCTGATCCGGGCGCTGAATGCAGCGAACATTGAAACCGACGGAGATCTGGTCTTCCTTGGCACTGTACAGGAGGAAGGCATCGGTGCGTTCGGCGGCGCGAAGGCCTTCTTCTCCGAGAACAAGGACATCGACGCGAGCATCCATATGGACGGCTGCGGCGCAGAGGGCATCATCTATCAGTCCACCGGCATCAAGACGCTGAAGATCACCTTCCACGGCATCGGCGGCCATGCCTATATGGCGTTCGGCGAGGTGGCAAATCCGCTGCACGCCGCGGCGCGGGCGGTTGCTAAGATCGCGGACCTCAAGGTTCCCGCTTATCCCAAGACGACCTTTGCAGTCTCGAACTTCCACGCCGGCACCGATTCGGCAATCCATGCCATCGTGCCTGAGGCCTCGATCAAGATCAACTACCGCTCCAACGGAGAGGCCGAGCTCGAGGCGCTGGACAAGGAGGTCTTCCGCTGCATCGAGGAGGCCTGCGCTGAGGAGACTGCGCGCTGGGGCAAGGACACCATCACCTATTCGGTTGAGACCTACTTTGACATCAAGGCCGGCTCTCTGGGCGAGCACGACGCACTGGTCGAGGCGACCTGGAGCGGGATCGAGTATCTGGGCAACAAGCCGTTCCTCGCGGAGGGCGGTCCGACCAACGCCTCGATCCCCATCGGGATGGGTCTGCCGGCGGTCTGCATCGGCGACGGCGGCCCGGAGGTCTATGCCCACAACGCCGCCAAGGAGCGCTTCCCGGTCAAGGATACCTGGCAGATGCCGCAGCTGACCCTGATGGTCGCCCTCGCGGCAGTCGGCGTGGACGGCGTGCAGGGAAGTATTTTGGAATAATAGGATTTCCCCCTGCAAAAAAGCAAGAAAAAAGGTTTGCGAAAGCCGATTCGATGGGGTATAATATCTCTGGTCAAAAAACGGATAAGCCTTTTTTACATCAAGGAGGATGACGATGAGCAGGTACGATACCGATTTCAGCAAGATGAACTTCAACACCCGCGCGATCAAATGCGGAGATGCGCCCGACCCGATCACCCATGCGATGAACACCCCGATCTACGAGACCAGCACCTACGGCTATGAGACCGCTGAGGAGTATGATCAGAAGCTCGCCGAGGGCGCCGAGTGGGCGCCGGGGGTCTACATCTACAGCCGGACCACCAACCCCACCGCCGACGCGCTGGCCGAGAAGGTCAAGGCGCTCGAGCATTCCGAGGACGCCTTTATCTGCTCCTGCGGCATGGCGGCCATCAGCAACGCGCTGCTCTCAAACCTCAATGCCGGCGACCACGTCATCTGCTCGGATGACACCTTTATGTGCACCGCCAGCATGTTTGCCGACATCCTCCCCGCCAAGGGGATCGAGACCTCCCGTGTGGAGATTCTCGATCTCGAGAACATCAAGAAGGCGATGCGGCCCAACACCAAGGTCATCTATCTTGAGGTGCTCTCCAACCCGCGGCTCAAGCTGGCGAATCTGCCCGAGATCGCAAAGCTCGCCCATGAGCACGGCTGCAAGTTCATCGTGGACAACACCTTCCTCTCCCCCTACGTGCTGCGGCCGCTGGATCTGGGCGCCGACATGGTTGTCCATTCCGGCACCAAGTACTACGTCGGCCACGGGGACGCGCTGTGCGGCATCGTCGCCGGCCGCAAGGAGGACATCGACCGGGTGCGGTATTACAGCGACAACCTCGGCTGCCACATCAGCGCTTTTGATGCCTGGCTGGCACTGCGCGGCGTGAAGACCCTCGGTCTGCGGGTTGCGCGTCAGTCGGCCAACGCCCTCGCCCTCGCCAAATGGTTCGAGGCGCGGCCCGAGGTCGACTATGTGACCTATCCCGGGCTTGAGAGCCATCCCCAGCATGAGCTGGCAAAGAAGATGTTCCTCCACGGCTGCTACGGCGGGATGCTCTGCGTCCACCTGAAGGGCGGCTATGAGGAGATGGCAAAGTTCGCTGACGCCACCACCATTCCGCCGGTTGCAACCAGTCTGGGCGACGTTGTCACCCTGATGTTCCCCAAGTCCGCCTATGGCAACCTGATCCGCTTCTCGGTCGGCTGCGAGGACGTTGAGGACCTGATCGCTGATTTTGAGCGCGCCTTTGAGAAGATGAAGGGCTGAGATCAAAAAGAAAAGAGAGAGACCCCAGAGGTCTCTCTCTTTTTTTGTCTTTTGGGTGTGTCTTTTTCAGGATATTGCTGCCGAGAAAAAGCTCAATTCGGCATCTCTCCCCGGACAAACCGGTCGATCAGATCCCCGGTCAGGCTGAAATCCTCCGGCCGGTGGCGGATCTCTGCGCGGGGGATCCACGCGGCTTGAGACAGCTCGCTCTCCTGCAGAGTAATCTTGTCCGATCCGTCCAATTCCGCAAAAAATCCGAGCAGCAGACTATCCGAAAAAGCCCATGGCTGGGCGGCGACATATCTCGGATTTTTGATCCGGATACCGGTCTCCTCCAGCACTTCCCTGTGGACGGCATCCTCCGGCGTCTCGCCGACCTCGACAAATCCCGCAACCAGCGCCCAGTTCCGGTATTCCCCTTTGGCATATCTCGTCATCAGCAGCCGATCCCCGTCCGTCACCCCGACGATCACCACCGGGGAGATCTTGGGGTAGATGACATTGCCGCAGCAGTCGCACCGCAGCGCCCGCTCATTGCACGCCGGCGCAAGCGGGGCGCCGCATCGGCCGCAGAACCGGTTGTCACGGTACCATTTATAGAGTTGATAGCCGGTCATCGCCGCAAAAGACAGCTCTTTTGTCACCGGGCATCTGCGCAGCGCCGAAACCGGCAGCATGGTATATCCGTCCGCCCTCACCGGGGGATCAAGCAGAAAGAAATCCGTCTGATCCAGCCGGAACAGCCAGACACTGCGCCCCGAAAACGAACAGTCGGAAACCCGCGGCAGCCCGAGTGCGCCGCCCTGCGCCGCGGCGAGCAGTTTCTCCCCCTCAAAGACCAATGCCCGGCTCTCTGTTCCGATCGACGACGGATGATAGGAGAGATCGAGCCGATGCGGCAGAATGTCCTGAAGCATAAAAGCCCTCCCTAATCCTCTCAAAAGCAGCTCTTTTCCAATCCGCTTTTGGGAAAGTTTCCTTTTGATGAAAAAGGACCGATCTCTCCGGGAGAAATCGGTCCTCAAAATCAAGCTTCTTCTCCGGTCCACCGCTCAGCAGTGCAGAGCACCGCTTTGCCTGCGGCCAGACTTTTGGGCAGATCAATGATCCGCTGGTTGCGGCTGCCGCGGAACCGCAGCGAAAGGCTGCGCTCCGCCTCCACAAAGGGGCCATCGACCAAAATCTCCAGCTGACCGAGCAGATCCCGGATCGCGGGATCCTCCATCGCATAGAGCTGCTCAAAGGTGTATCCGGTATAGGCTGCCAGCTCATACCCGGCAGCCCGCAGCAGCCGGGCCAGCTTGGCAAAACCGGCCGCCTGCGCAAACGGCTCCCCGCCCGAAAAGGTCACACCCTTGGCCAGCGGATTGCGCTGAATCTGCTCGGCAAGGGTTTCCTCCTCCATCTCAAGTCCGCCCTCAAAGGACCAGGTCTCGGGATTTTGGCATCCGGGGCAGTGATGGGGGCATCCCTGACCGAAGACGGTCACCCGGATGCCGGGTCCATCCACAATGGAGTCATCGGCAATGCCGGCGACCCGGATCATCGGGTCAGACCGTGCTTGACACGGTCGCGCTCCTCCGCCTTCTTGGCGTCGTTCCACTTATCCATCGTGCCCACCAGATAGCCGGTGATCCGGCGAATCCGCTCAAAGCCGACGTCCTTGCCGATCTCTTTCTTCTCCTGCAGTGCCATAAGTAAAACCTCCTTCTAACGTAACACAGATGTGATGTATGGATTTGAAACCGCGGTGTTATTCGCAGCCGCAGAAATGGGGCATACCGGGATACTTCTTGCGCAGCTCTGCCAGCTTTTCGGCGCTGACCGCCTCGCCCTCGCGGCGGCCGCAGCGGGGGCAGACATCCCCGATCACTCCGACATAGCCGCAGACCGGGTCGCGATCGACCGGGTGGTTGATCGAGCCATATCCCACACCGGCGTCATGCATGCAGCGGACCACCGTCTCAAACGCCTCAACATTGTTCGCCGTATCCCCGTCCAGCTCAACATAGCTGATATGGCCGGCGTTGGTCAGTGCGTGGTAGGGCGCCTCCAGACGGATCTTGTCATAGGCCGAGATGTTGTACCAGACCGGGATGTGGAAGCTGTTGGTATAGTACTCGCGATCGGTGACCCCGGGGATCTTGCCGTAGCGCTTTTGATCCATCCGGATAAACCGGCCGCTCAGTCCCTCTGCCGGGGTGGCGAGCAGACCGAAGTTGAGGTGGGTCTCGGCGGCCTTTTTGTCGCAGAACTCCCGCATGTGGCCGATGATCTCAAGGCCCTTCTTCTGCATCTCCTCGCTCTCACCGTGGTGGTGGCCGTAAAGAGAGGTCAGCGTCTCGGCAAGCCCGATAAACCCAATCGAGAGGCTGCCGTGCTTGAGCACCTCCCGTACCTCATCATTGGGACCGAGTTTATCGCTGTCCAGCCACACTCCCTGCCCCATCAGGAAGGGAAAGTTGTACACCCGCTTGCGGGCCTGAATCTCAAACCGGTCGAGCAGCTGGCGGCTGACCAGCTCCATCATGGCATCCAGCTTCTGGTAGAAGAGCTTCTCGTCCCCGTGGCTCTCGATTGCGAGGCGCGGCAGGTTGATCGAGGTGAAGGAGAGGTTGCCGCGGGAATAGGCGATCTCACGGCTGGGATCATAGACGTTGCCCATGACCCGGGTACGGCAGCCCATCGTGGCGACCTC
>CALXIJ010000086.1 GCA_944388335.1 uncultured Pygmaiobacter sp. | reverse complement strand
AGATTACAATCCCCAAAAAAATTGCCGCTGCCGACTGGCGGCGATCCAGCCCAATGACCTTTGAGAGAAACGCGGCAAGCCAGCATCCTACACCGGTAAATGGAACCGAGACGATCAACAACAGGGCAAAACAGCCATAGCGGTCAAAAAATCTGCGATGGCTGTTGATAAAACGATCGGCAGAACTGGCGAATTTTTTGCCGACCCGATTGCCCTCAAGCCGCTTTTTCCCCTTGTCCCCCGAATGCAACAGAAACGGAATCGGTAGAAAAGATCCAATCGAACTTGCGAAATAAGCAAGATACCATTTTAAGTGCAGTGCCGCCGCAAGGAGGATCGATCCCTTGTTCTCGACAAAAGGAGCCATAGAGGAAAACAATATCACCAATCCCTTTGCTGCATTGCTGATATTGCCCAGCACTGTCTCCACTGCCATCTCTCCCGCCTCCTTCGACTGAACTGCAAATTATACCCATCAATCCTTTCTGGGCGAACAAGTATCATACCACTTTTTCAGTTTTTTGTAAACTACTATCAACAAAGTATCACATTTTTCGATTCGTTCCCCTGCGTGGCATAAACTCCTTTCTTCCGCCCCATACTGAGGTCAGCGGTTCATGCCGTAGAGACAGGACGAGAGGAGATCCTATACTGATGATCTATTTCAAAGGGTTTGGAGAGATTGCAAACCGCAGCTGCAACGAAGCCATCTCTTTCGCACAGGAGCTGGGGCATCTCTACATCGGCACCGAGCATCTGCTGGCCGGCATCCTGCGGGAGGGGACCAGCAGGGCTGCAGGTGCCCTCGCCGAGCAGGGGCTCAGCCTTGGAGCCTACCGCGATCTGGTCATCGCACAGATCGGAAAAGGGATCCCCACCCACCTCTCGCCGAGAGATCTGAGCCTCCATGCGCTTGATGTATTGGAAAAAGCGACCCTCAAGACCCGATGGCTCGGTGAGGCAAATCTCCGCGCGGAGCACCTGCTCACCGTTCTATTCTCCTGTGAGCACTACACTGCCGCCCGTTTTGCGCGGGCGCTCGGCGTAGATCTGCGGGCGGTCTGCCAGAGCTGCGAGCTCTCTTTTTTGCCCGAACCGATGCCGGGATTCGGGCCCAAGGCCTTTGCCTCCGGCACCGGGAGGGGTTCCGGCAAGGGACTGGAACGGTATGGCAGGGACCTGACCAGACTCGCAGCCGAGGGCCGGCTTGACCCCTGTCTCGGACGGGAGGAGGAGACCGAACGCCTGCTTGAAATCCTCTGTCGGCGCCGCAAGAACAACCCCTGTTTGATCGGGGACGCCGGAGTCGGTAAAACAGCAATTGTCGAGGGGCTTGCACAAAAAATCGCCTCCGGCGACGTTCCGAGAGAACTGGCGCACCGCCGACTCATCAGCCTTGATCTGACCAGTCTGATTGCCGGGACAAAGTACCGGGGAGATTTCGAGGAACGCCTCAAGGGAATTCTCGAGGAGGTCACCGCGGACGAAAGCTGTATTCTCTTTATTGATGAGCTGCACTCGATCATCGGCGCGGGCGCCGCCGAGGGCGCCATCGATGCGGCGAGCATCTTAAAGCCTTCTCTTGCCCGCGGACAGCTGCGGCTGATCGGCGCGACCACTATGGAAGAATACCATCGGTTTATCGAGAAAGACAGTGCCCTCGAACGGCGATTCGAGACCATTCGGGTGGAGGAACCGACAAAAGAGGCGGCCTTCCAAATTCTCAGCGGACTGAGGGATCGGTATGAGAGTTTCCATCAGATCCGGATCAGCGATGCGGCATTTCACGCGGCAATCGAACTCTCTATCCGGTATCTGCCGGACAAAAAGCTGCCGGACAAAGCCATTGATCTGATTGATGAAGCTGCCGCCCGAATGCGGGTCACCGGGCACGAAAACAGCCGTCCGCTCGGCCGCAAGGAGGTGGCCGCCGTGCTGTCCCGCGCCACCGGCATCCCCGTGGGAGAACTCAGCCGGGAACAACAGGCCGAACTCTCCGGTCTTGAACAGCGGCTGAGCAGTCGCGTTGTCGGGCAATCCCATGCGGTGCATGCGGTTGCTGCTGCAATCCGACGCGCCCGCTCGGGACTGTCTGAGGGATCCCGTCCGACCGGATCTTTTCTCTTTCTCGGCCCGACGGGCGTCGGGAAAACCGAACTCTGCCGGGCTCTGGCCAAGGAGCTGTTCGGTGATGAGAAAGCCCTTCTGCGGTATGATATGAGCGAATATATGGAAAAGCAATCGGTCGCACGGCTGATCGGCGCGCCCCCGGGGTATGTCGGCTATGAGGAGGGAGGCCAGCTGACCAAGGCGATCCGGGAGCGCCCTTACAGCGTGGTTGTCTTTGATGAGATCGAAAAAGCCCATCCCGACATCTACAACATCCTGCTGCAGATTCTTGAGGAAGGCTGTCTTACCGAAAATGGGGGCCGGCAGGTCAGTTTTGGCAGCGCTGTGATCATTCTGACCGGCAATCTGGGCGCGGAGGTCTTCTCAAAGGGACCGCTGGGCTTTGGAGACACAGGACGGGATCAGGAGGCCTGCCGCCGTGCCGTCATCGCCGAGGCAAAAAACAGCTTCCGGCAGGAATTACTCGGACGGCTGGATGAAATCATCGTATTCCAGCCTCTGCAAAAAGATTCTCTGATCCAGATCGCAGCGCTTCAGGTAGAACGGCTCTGCCGCCGCGCCGCAGCGCTGCGGGTTGATCTCGCTGTCTCCTCCGAGGTGATTGCCTATCTCGCCCAGCTCGGCTCGGGCAGCGGCGCCGGCGCAAGAGGAATTCGCCGGACAGTGGAACAAAAGCTGGAAATCCCCTTGTCGGAACTTCTTCTGAGTGGTAAAATAAAACAGTCGAAAAAACTGCGCGCTGTTTTGCAGGAGGGAGAAATTCTTCTCGAGCGGCGCCAGCCGGCAGAAAAAGGGGCGTGTTGACACGCGGCAAGGAGAGGCAAGATGGATTTTTTTGAATCGACAATGACGGTCACCGAGGACAAAACCGCAAAGGCGATGGGCAGCGGAGACCTGCCGGTTCTTGCCACACCTGCGATGATCGCACTGATGGAGAACGCCGCTCTGCACTGTATTGCCGACGAACTGCCGGAGGGGATTACCTCTGTCGGCACACGGATGGAGGTCACCCACGACCGCGCCAGTGCTGTGGGCGCTGTCATTACCGCACGGGCCACCCTACTTGAAAAGACTGAGCGCAGCTTTACCTTCCGGGTAGAAGCTTTTGAGGGCGAGGTGCGGATCGGTGCGGGCACCCACACCCGTGCCACCGTCAATGCGGAACGCTTTCTGGCCAAACTGAAAAGATAAAAAAGCGCGCGGAGTCTGTTTAAGGCCCCGCGTTTTTGTTTTTTGATCTGGGACGATTTCAAGGCAGATGCGAGCAGGACGAGCACTTTTTCCTTGAAAACTTTGCTGATATACAAACCGATTGCTCTCTGGTTGCTGCTGAATGTCCTGAAAATCGTGTAATCTCTTCTGTACTTCTCTGTTTTATGATAAAATGAGGTTGTCCTTGTCCGATTTTTTGTTTTACCGGCCGGTCAGCCATCCGCATTGCGCGAGGTCTACCCGCCCATCCGGCAAAAAGGCGACGCCCTCCTCTTCCAACAAGCGGCGTTGTTCCCCCTCTCCGCCAAAGGCAAATCCGGTGCAGAGGGAGCCGTCTTTAAAAACCACCCGATGGCAGGGGATCACCCCGGGCTGGGGATTGCGGTGCAGTGCAAAGCCGACCCCGCGCGCGCCGCGCGGGTTGCCCGCCAGCATAGCGACCTGCCCGTAGCTCGCCACCTTTCCGCGCGGGATCTGGCGGACGACTTCATAAATTCGTTGGGTAAATGGGGATGACATCTTGGATTCCTCCCTGTAAAAAGATGATAGATAGGATGGGGTTGTTGATGAAAAAAACGCTTGTGATTGGTTCAACTGTTGCGGATGTCATTGTGCGGGTAAATCACCTGCCGCGTACCGGTGAGGATCTTGACATTGATGAGCAGACCCTTTCACTGGGGGGCTGCGCCTACAACGTTTACCACGCGCTTTCTCTCTTCAACTCGCCCGCCATGCTCTTTTCTCCGGTCGGGACCGGCATTTATGGAGATTTTGTCTATCACAGCCTCGCGGCGGCTGAAATCAAAACCGCTGCCCCGCGGGTAAACGAGGAGAACGGATGCTGCTACTGTTTTGTCGAGCCGGACGGAGAGCGCACCTTTATCTGCCGTTACGGCGCAGAATACCTGTTTCGGCGTGAGTGGTTTGATGCATTGGATGCATCCGAGATTGGCGGGGTCTATCTCTGCGGCCTTGAGGTGGAACGGGCAAGCGGCGATATGCTGATCGATTACCTGGAACAGCATCCCGAATTCTCCCTCTACTTTGCCCCCGGTCCGCGGATCGGCAGCATCGCCTCCGAACGTCTGGAACGGCTGTTCCACCTCAATCCCCTGCTCCACCTCAATGCCAGTGAAGCGCTGACCATCACCGGATGCAACAACCTGCATCGCGCTGTCAAAACGCTTTGCAGCATCTCCTCCGGCCCGGTAATTGTCACATTGGGTGCGCGCGGCGTCCTCTGTGCACAGGGAGACTGGATGGAAGAAGTCCCTTCCCAGCCCGCCGAGGTAGAGGATACCATCGGCGCCGGAGATTCCCATATCGGCGCGATGATTGCCGGTCTGGCCCGCGGCCTGACCCTCACACAGGCTGCCGCCAACGCCAATCGCTTTGCCGCCGCCGTCACCGAAAACCCCGGCGCAATTCTGCCGCACAGCGTTTTCTCCTCGCTGCAGTTTGAGTATTGATTTTTATCGTTTGTTTTTGACAAAAGGACGAATGGCCCCAAGTTGCGGCGCCGTCCGTCCTTTTTTTATTCTGAAATTATTCTTTTTTCTCTGCGGCCTCTTCCGGGAACTCCTCCTCATGCGGGCCGTTGCGCATCTCGATATGGATCATAAAGCTGAGCAGCGCACGCAGCAAAATAATCGCGCCGAGCACCATCAGCTCCTGAAGATTGCGCACCTGAACCGTCTTGAGGATCTCCGCTGCCATCTTGAATTCAAGACCGGTAGCCATACCGTTGGCCAGCTCAAATTTGACCGCATAGTGTTTGCCCTTGATCCCGAGCAAAACCACAAGATAGTGGATAAATGCACGGATCACCGACACCGTAACCACAAAAATACCAATGAGCTCCGCACCCGAAATCAGCGGGGGCAGCACCAGCTCAATCACCTTTTCTAACATCTTCTCTCCTCTTTTCTGTCTAAAATCGCTTTCCTATCTTACTCTCTTTTGCGCAAATTTGCAAAGATTTATTTTGGAAAGAGGAGGATGTTATTCTTTTTCGTCCTCAATCGGTGTTCGCAACCCGCGTTAAGCTCTCTGCCATCTGCAGCGCCTGTGCCTCAGTAATCGTGCCATAGAGAGAGAAGGATCGGTCTCCATTGTCCCACAGCAGCAGCGTTTTGCCGCCCTTACAGCTCAAATAAGCCGGACTGCCGTCGATTTCCAGTTCTTTGTACTGCGCGTTCTCAGTATCAAAGATAACCGTTCCCTCAATACTGCGCTGTTCCTCATAGAGAATAAAAGGCCCCTCATACATCACCCTTTCTCCCTGAGGGATCTCCCCTTCGCCGCCGTACTGCTCGGCTTGCTTTGCCAGCGCCTGTTCATACGCCGCATAGGCCTGCGGATCCACATATTCGATGTGATAGAAGAAATCGTATTCCTCGCTCACCTCATTTACGGCATACCCTTCCGGCAGGTACTCCGGCTCATAGTGATAATCTCCCTGCGAAATTCCGCCCGCTTCCTCTTCGTTCGCAGCGGTGATCTTGACCTGCGTATAGTCCTCTCCGCGTGTGACCAGATATTCATACAGCTGTGCGCGCACGCCCTTTGCCGAGAGCACAGCCGTCAGGGAGGCCGCACACACAACCAGCAGCATTGCCACCTGCCGTGCAACACGTCCCCAGACAACCTTCCACCGGTGCTTTTTCTCCTGCTGCATCAGCCGCTGCATTCTCTCGCGAAAAGCAGGGGAAAAATCCACTTCGGGCGCGTTGGAATAGCGATCATAAACGCGCCTTCCCTCCTCGTCGGCAACCTGCTGTGCCGCGCGGGTGAGCATCTCCTCAAACGGATCCGGCAGATTGTTCTTCGGTCTGCTCATATCTTTCCCCTCCTTTCTGCTGTAATAGCGGAATCAGCTTTTTCTTTGCGCGATGAATCCGCACCGACACATTGGATACCGTCACGCCCAGAACCTTTGCAATCTCCGCCTCGGTATAGCCATTGGCATATTTCAGCAAAAGCGGCGCCTGATAAGCCGGCTTCAAGGTCCGGATCGCCGCCAGCAGCTCGTCATATCCCACCTGCTGCATGACCTGCGCCTCCGGCCCCGGCGCAGTATCTTCCAGCTGAAAGAGCGATTCCTCATCGTCGATTTCCACCAGCGATGCCCGCCGCTGTTTTCGCAGTGCGGAGATCGCTGTATTTTTCACTATGGTAACGAAATAATTGAAGGATTTGTTACACTCGATCTCTCCGATTTTGTCCAGATTCCGGGCCAGAGAGAGAAAGGCGTCATGCAGCGCATCCTCAGCCAGAGCATCATCCTTCAGGATCTCCCGCGCATAATAAAAGCCGATTTTGCTGTAACGCTCATACGCCTGTTCAAATTTCGTCTTCTGCTCCGGGGTGTCGAACACCATTGCAATCAACCCTTCCCCCTCCTTTCCGCAGCGTGTCAGATCATTCCTGCTCTCTCCCCTGTTTTGTGGCAATCCTCTCGCCATAACAGTCGTGGTAAACCGGGTTTTCCCGCAGCATTTTCTGTTTTTGCTCCGGCGAGAGCGGCCGCCGCAGCAGAATCTGTGCGATCTTTTTTCCCTCTTCCTGCATTCCGCTCCACCTCTTCCGTTCTCTGAATTTGGGCTGTTTTTTACTCAGTTAAGACCAGCTTTGCCCGGGTTATTATAGCATAAAGCCCGCATTTTGCGCAACAAACGCCCTTTTGCGACAAAAGATGCCTTTCGATTGAAATTTTCATACAACCATGGTATACTTTGTGCAGCAAGTCCCATAGAGGCCGGTCATTTTGAATCTGTCCTTTGGGGGATGAAATAAGGAAAAGAGGGATTGTTTTCATGAGCGAAGGCTGCTCTCACAACTGTGAAACCTGCGGCGAAGCCTGCGCTTCTCGTCAGGGCGGTGCACCCGCGGATATGCGCGAAGCTGCAAATCCTAACAGCAAGATCAAAAAGGTGATCGGTGTCGTCAGCGGTAAGGGCGGCGTCGGCAAGAGCTTAGTCAGCGGCATGCTGGCGGTCGAGATGCGCCGCCGCGGGCATAACGTCGCCGTGCTGGACGCCGATGTCACCGGCCCGTCCGTTCCCAAAATGTTCGGCCTCAAGACCCGTGCGGTCGGCAATGAGCTGGGGATCCTGCCGGTTGAGACCCGCACCGGTATCAAGGTCATGTCGGTCAACCTGCTGCTCGAGCACGAGACCGACCCTGTCGTCTGGCGCGGCCCGGTGATTGCCGGGACCGTGACCCAGTTCTGGACGGATGTTGTCTGGGGTGATGTGGACTATATGTTCGTCGATATGCCTCCGGGAACCGGAGACGTCGCACTGACCGTTTTTCAGTCCCTGCCGGTAGACGGGATCATCATTGTGACCAGTCCGCAGGATCTGGTCTCGATGATCGTGGAAAAGGCGGTCAAGATGGCTGGATTGATGAATGTGCCGATTCTCGGCCTCGTCGAGAATATGAGCTATTTCACCTGCCCTGACTGCGGCAAAAAGATCTCGGTATTCGGCGAATCCCACATCGATGAGATCGCCGAGGCTCATCATGTTCCCGTCCTCGGCAAACTGCCGATCGACCCGGGGATTGCAAAGCAGTGCGATCTCGGTGTCATCGAGGCGGTCGAGAGCAATGCGCTCGACAAGGGCGTCGAGGTTCTGGAGGGGCTGCTGGCAGAATAAACTGGCATCCGTCTGGCATTTCTATCAAATAAAAAGAGCGTCGTTTTCACAATCAGAAAGCGGCGCTCTTTTTTTGTCCTCTAAAAGGTGCTCAGACCAGCGTGGCATCAATGCCGTAGAAAAATTTGCTGATGGATTCCCGGCGGACGTGCAGCCCATCGTAAAAGTCAGCATTCGTGCATCCGATTTTTTCCGGATCATACGAGCCAAAAAACGGAATGTCCCTCCGTGCAGCCTGTTCCCTGAAGTATTCCTCCGAGAGAACAACCCCCTGAGAATACTCCTCCGATGCGAGGAAGTTATAATAAATTTCATGGAATGGCGTGAGGACAAAGGTCAACTTGACCCCTTTGTCGAGAATATAGTCGACCAGCGCCTCAAACTGCTCGCACCGCTCCTCGTTCAGCGTATAGAAATCATAGAACCCAAAGGGGGTGCTGCCGGTCCGCTGCAGCGCGTCGGTGTCCACCCATGCCTGATCGTGGTTGCGGTATTCCTCGGTATAAAGAAGGGTACCGTCCGGCATCTTGGTCTCGGTTTTCTGAAGATAAACGCTTCCGACCACCCGGGAGGGGCGTTCTTCGTCCGAGTGATCCTCAAAATAGTAGCTGACATTGTTCTGGAAATAGTCGAGATCCAGCAGCGCCTCATTGTATTTGCCCTTGTCTTCCTCCTCATACGCCACATCGAAACCGAGCGTCCGGTTCAAAAAAGCATTGGCCAGATTTTTGTCCGAGCGCGCGCTGTATGCCTCGGGGCGGTCGTTGAGGATCCACGGATCCAGCACCAGAATGATATTCTGCGGCATCCGCTCATACTTGTCCAGCAGAGAGATGGTGGAGACGATGTCATAAAAATCTTCGCCCGACATCCCTGCATTATAGAAACTGCCATCCTCCCCCGCAATCTCAGCGGTGATCTGAAGCCCGCGGCTCGAACCGATCACCAGCGTGTCATAGGCCTCCGGCATATTTTTGATGTAAAGCTTTAACACTTCACGCTCATCCATCTGCTCAAAGTTCGAAACGGGATCCCCCTCCAGCAGGATCTCTGCCAGTTCAAGGTTGAACTTATCCCCGCGGAACAGCCCCGTCTGATCGACAAAATAGTTGACCCACAGGACGAGCAGCACCGGCGGGAGGATCAAGATCAGCTTGAGCGCTGATTTTATCGATCCCTTCAGCAATGCCATCTACGCGTTCCCTCCAGCGGCGTCTCCGCCCAAAATGGCGGCGCCAGCAGTATCAAAAAACCATATTTTTATTTTACCATATTGCCCGGATAAAAGGAATGTAGAAGCCGAATTTTCACAGCTGCATTCCGAACGGCAATCCATCACTCGGCAAATGCGCTGAACGCGAGATAGCACATATAGATGTCCGCTTTTGCGGCGACCTCATAGGGCGCGTGCATCGAGAGCAGCGGCACCCCAATGTCGACAACATCAATATTGTGGTTTGCGACATATTTTGCGACCGTTCCGCCTCCGCCGATATCGATTTTCCCCAATTCTCCGGTCTGCCAGATGACACCGTGCTCATTCAGGATCCCGGCAAAGAACGCCATTGTCTCCGCTGAGGCGTCAGAGGTGCCGCTCTTGCCGCGGGCGCCGGTGTACTTGGTCACAACGACGCCCTTGTTGAGCCGTGCGACGTTGTTCTCCTCAAAGACATCGGCAAAGGTCGGATCATATGCGGCATTGACATCTGCCGACAGACATTTGGTATTTGCGAACATCGCAAGAGGCTCCTCCCCCTGCGCCTTGGCAAGATACCGGAGATAGTCCGGCAGATAGGCGGAGGCCAGACCGGTATTTCCGTCCGAACCGGTCTCCTCCTTATCCGTCAGGCAGGTGACGGTGGTGTGGGCCGGCGTCTTGACGTCGATCTCCGCCCGCAGCGCCGCGTAAGCGCAGACCCGGTCATCGTGGCCATAAGCGGCCATCATGCTGCGGTCAAAGCCGAGATCCCGTGCCGAGAAGGCCGGTACAATCTCGAGCTCCGCGCAGGTGAAATCCCGCTCGGTGATGCCGTATTTCTCATGCAGCAGCTGCATTGTCGCCAGCTTGACCCTGTTTTTGATCTCCTTGTCCGGATAGGGCGTAGAGCCGATCAGCAGATTCAGCTCCTCTCCCTTGACACCGTCTGACAGCGGACGCTTGTCCTGCTCTTTGGACAGGTGCGGCAGCAGATCGCTGATGGTGAAGATGGGATCTCCCTCCTCCTCGCCGATCCGCACCCGAACCGTCTCCCCGTTCGGCCGCACAAAGACCCCGTGGATCGACAGAGGGATTGCAGTCCATTGGTATTTCCGCAGTCCGCCGTAATAATGGGTCTTAAAATAGGAGAGCTCCCCCTTTTCATACAGAGGGTTCTGTTTGAGGTCCAGCCGCGGAGAGTCAATGTGCGCCGCGTTGATCCGTACGCCCTGCCCCACCGGCAGCGTGCCGAAGGTAGAGGCCAACAGTGCCTTGCCGCGGTTGACCCAGTAGACCTTCTCGCCCGGCTGGTAGTTTTTCCCCGGCTCAAAGGGCTGATATCCTGCCTGCTTCAGCAGGATTACCGCCTCCTCGATGAACTCCCGCTCGGTCTTTGCCCGATTCAAAAAGCGGCGGTACTCCTCACAATAAGCCCACGCCTCATCCTTCAGCTCCGGCCGCGCATCCAACACATTGGGCGCCTGATAGAACAGTTCTTCCTCCAGCTGCTTTGCGCTGCTGACCTTTTCTTCCATTGATATTGCCTCCTTTAGCTGCGATAAAGCTGTACATATTCCTGATAGGCATCCGACACCTTTTGGACATATCTCGCCATCTGCGGATAGGGAAATTCTGCGAGGGTCTTTTCGGTGGCCGCATAGGCGGGATCTTCGAGCAGGCGATCGACCGTGCCCCACCCGCTGTGATAGCCCGCGCAGGCGGTTGCCAGATCCCCCGCATACCGCTCCAGACAGCAATCGAGATAATAGCTGCCAAACCGGATATTGACCTCGGGATCCCAGAGATCGTCAAACTCTAAGGGCTCATCGCTTGCGATCTTGAGCTTGATCCACGCGAAGGTCTCCTCGGTAATCTGCATGAGCCCGCGCGCACCGACATCCGACTGTGCCTTCTCATCAAACCCGCTCTCGGTGCGGATCACCGCATAGATCATCATCGGGTCCATTTCATATTCCTCTGCATAGTGCTCCACCGTCTGGTAGTACTTCATCGGGTAACTGATCTTTTTCAGTTTGCGAACCAGACCCGGAACGGCAAAGATGCCGGTCAATGCGATCAGAAAGAACAACAGAACCAGATACCTGCGCGATTTTGTCATGAATCCATTCCTTTGATTGTTTTTAAGATTTGCTCGGTCTTGCCGCGGAGTTCTTCCAATGTGCCGCGGTTTTCGAGCAGATAATCCGCCCGGCGGCGCAGCTTCTCGGAGGACTGCTGGCTGTCCAAACGCTGGCGGGCCGCATCCAAAGAGATCCCGTCCCGTCTGGCAATCCGCTCGATCTGCCCCGCACGGTCGCCCTCTACTAGCAGGATCTTATCACAGAGGGCCTCGAAGGGCGTGTCGATTATCAGCGCACCGTCCAAAAAAACAACAGAAAATCCCTGCCGGCGCGCCGCTTCAATGCGGCGGCGCAGTTCCGCAAGGATCAGCGGTGTGGTGATCTCGGTCAGCCGCCGCAGCCCCTCAGGGTCGGCAAATACCCGCAGGCCGAGCGCCTGACGGGCCAAAGCCCCGCTCTCATCGCAGATCCCCGGCCCAAATTCCCGCACGAGGGCCTCTACATAGGGGCTGCCCGGCGTCGCTAATTCCCGGGAGATCGCATCCCCGTCCAGAACGGGATAGCCCCACTCCCGCAGCCAGCCGCTCACCGTCGACTTTCCGCTGCCGGATGTGCCCGTAATACCAATAACTTTCACAGTTCAATCACCTGAAACGCCGCGGCTCGGATCAGCCGGTTGTAGACCGCCATCGAGAGGCCGTCCTGCGCGGGGCAATGCGCATAGACGATCTTCGCCCCAAGATCATCCGCCTGCCGCAGCGCGGCAAAGAGGGCGTGTGCCTGTGACGCGGGATCATCCGCCCGCCCGCAGGGGATACAGGGCAGCGGGAGACGGTTCTCCTCCCCCTCATAGCACATGGCATAGGCGCCCTCCTGCGGATGGCTCTCCAGATATCTGCGATAGGCGTCAAAATCTCCTTTTAGAATAACAACATCTGCGCGGGGGGAATAGTGCTTGTATTTCATCCCCGGAGAGGCCGCTACCTCACCGTCCGCGAGCTTGTTGAGAATTGCCGAGGAGAGCGCGACCTCCTCGCCGAGCGCACTCTCCAGCTGTTCCTTGGTGATATAGCCCGGGCGCAGCAGAGTCGGATGATCCCCCGCGACAGTGATGACCGTGGACTCCACCCCCACCGCACAGGGCCCGCCATCGACAATCAGCGGCACCCGCCCGTTGAGATCCCGGAAGGTGTGCTGGGCGGTGGTGGGGCTGGGCAATCCGGACAGGTTCGCCGACGGCGCAGCGAGAGGAAGTCCGCAGGCGCGGATAATCTCCCGCGCAACCGGATGTGACGGCATACGGACCGCCACTGTATCAAGGCCGGCGCAGGTCTCCGCGGGGATAGCCGCGCTCTTTTTCATAATGATGGTCAGCGGCCCGGGCCAATAGGCCTCGGCCAGACGAAGTGCCTGCGGCGGAACCTCCCGCACAACCTCGGACAGCTCTTCCAATCGGGAAATATGGACAATCAGCGGGTTGTCCTGCGGGCGCCCTTTCGCCTCAAAGATCTTTTTTACCGCAGCGCTGTTGGTCGCATCTGCGGCAAGTCCGTAAACCGTTTCGGTCGGGATCCCGACAATCTCTCCCGCACGCAGCAGCCGAGCAGCTTCCTCGATGGCCTGTGGCCCCGCACTGAGCAGTTTTGTTTCCATCTTTCCATCTCCTACTCTTCCTGTGTCGCTGAGTTTTTCAGCTTCTCCGCCTGATCTGCCGTGATCAGGCTATCAATCAGCTCATCCAGCGCGCCGTCCATGACGGCGTCCAGCTTGTACAATGTCAAACCGATCCGGTGATCGGTCACCCGCCCCTGCGGGAAATTATAGGTGCGGATCCGTCCGCTGCGGTCCCCTGTTCCGACCTGACTTTTGCGCTCGGCGGAAATCTCCGCATGTTGTGCGTCCCGCTGCTGCTGGAGCAGTCGGCTGCGCAGCACCCGCATCGCCTTGTCCTTATTCTTGTACTGGCTGCGCTCGTCCTGACATTCTACCACCATGCCGGTGGGCAGATGGGTGATTCGGATTGCAGAGGAGGTCTTGTTGATGTGCTGCCCTCCCGCTCCCGATGAGCGGAAGGTGTCGATCCGCAGATCTTTCGGATCAATTTCCAGCTCGACCTCCTCCGCTTCCGGCATAACCGCCACGGTGGCCGCCGAGGTGTGTATCCGCCCCTGCGTCTCGGTCTCCGGCACCCGCTGCACCCGGTGGATCCCCCCCTCGAATTTGAGACGGCTGTACGCTCCTTCCCCGATCACCGTGAAGCTGATCTCCTTGATCCCACCGAGCTCAGTTTCGCTCAGGCTGTTGACCTCGATCTTCCAGTGATGGGACTCCGCATACATCGAATACATCCGATACAGGCTATGGGCGAAGAGGGCAGCCTCCTCACCGCCGGTGCCGCCGCGGATCTCCATAATGACATTCTTTTCGTCGTTTTGATCTCTCGGCAGCATCAGGACCTTCAGTTCCTGCTCCAGCGAGGCGCAGCTGGTCTTGCCCTCCTCATATTCCTGCCGGACCATCTCCTTGAACTCCGGTTCGAGTCCACCCTCCTGCAGCAGAGATGCCGCCTCATCAAACGACTTTTTTGCTTTGCAATATTCCTCGTATTTTTCGATCAGCGGCGTGAGATCCTTGTATTCTTTCATCAGAGCGGGGTATCTGCCGTTGTCCCCGATCACCGCCGGATCGGTCAGCTGGTTGCCAATCTCCTCGTAATGCTGCTTGACCTGTGCGAGCTTTTCCAGCATTCCCGCCCTTCCTCCTTCTCTAAAACCCGGGAAAACAGGTGGTCATTCCCCTTCCCGGATGATCTTTTTGATATTTCGCTCAATCTTCGCGCGCGGCACCATAACCTCATGCCCGCAGCGCAAACAGCGGATCTTGAAATCCATCCCCACCCGCAGCACCGCGAATTCGCTGTTGCCGCAGGGATGCGGCTTTTTGAGCAACAGCCGGTCTCCGACCTGAACGTCCATCTTCTCACCTCGGCAATCCCCGCCGGCATTTTTCACTCTGCGCCGGCGCCGGATAATCTTTTATATTATAGTACAATACCAACCGATGTGCAAATATTCCCGGCGGGCGGCATATAGTTTAGATAACGGCACACATCAGCCCCCAAGAATGCCATCTTGCTGATGCGCAGGCCCGGATCAACTAATGCCAAAATCCCAAAAGCCGGTCTGCTTTTGGGTGGTTTGGCGGCCGAGGAGGAATTTTAATGGAATACGCCGCGGAGGAGCGAATTCCCTGCTGCACCGGCTTTAGCCCTCGCCAGCTCGACGAGGCGATGGCAGCAGGTCAGATCCTGCAAAGCACCGCGCTGGTCTATGACACCGACCAAAGCCTGCGCTTTTCACTGGGCGGAGTTCCCGCAATCATGCCGCATGGAGAGACTGCTGACGGAATCACGACCGGCGAGGTGCGGGAGATCGCCGTCCTTACCCGGGTGGGACGCGCGACCTGCTTTGTCATTCTGCGCCGAGAGGGCGCAAAATATATCCTCTCCCGTGCAAAGGCACAGCAGCGCTGCAAAGAGGAATATCTCGACCGGCTTGTCCCGGGGGATATTATCCGCTGTACTGCAACCCACATCGAACCGTTCGGCGTCTTCTGTGACGTGGGCTGCGGCATCAGCGCCCTTCTGCCGATTGACTGCCTGTCGGTCTCCCGTATCGCCTCTCCCGCCGATCGGATCCGGGGCGGTCAGGAGCTGACCTGCGTGGTACGTCAGCGAGACGAGCGCGGACGGCTGGTATTGAGCATGAAGGAGCTGCTTGGTACCTGGATGCAGAATGCTGCTCTTTTCAAGATTGGCATGACTGTCGTCGGCACTGTGCGCAGCGTGGAAGATTATGGAATTTTTATCGAGCTGACTCCAAATCTGACCGGGCTTGCGGAATACGGACCGGATCTTTTTCCGGGAGACGCAGTCAGCGTGTACATCAAAAATATCCTGCCGGAAAAGATGAAGGTCAAACTTGTCGTTCTCTGCAAGGTGGATCCCCCCTTGCATCCCGCACCGCTCAGGCTGTTTCTCAAAGAGGGGCATCTGGATCAGTGGATTTACTCCACACCCGGCGCAAAGCGCCTCGTCCAGACTGTTTTTTCCGAAAAACTCCCTCGACATGGCAGTTGAGTCGGGTTGCGGACTGTGCTATACTTAAAAAAGGATCCGCATTTGCGGTGCCCGCACACCGATAGGCGGACCTTTGCAATGATTTTAGGGCGGGTTTGCCCGCCTGTTCGAGAGGAGGCCAACTGGAATGTCCAACAAGGCATTTACCGGCGGGGTGCGTCCGGGCGGTCTTACCACCTCAACCGAGATTCGGATTCTTCTGTGCTATCTGCTCAAGAGCGTCGGCGTCCCTCTCACCCGCAGCGAGATTGAGTCTGCGCTGCTCGGGGAGGAATTGGTCAACTACTTCGAGTTATCTGATGCACTCGACAAGCTCTGCGCACTGGGACATCTAAAGTTCGAGAACCACACCTATCAAATCACTCCCAGTGGATCCGATCTGGCGGATACCCTTTCCGGCGAGCTGCCCCGCTCGGTGCGGGAGGCCGCTGTCAATGCTGTGCTCACCGCCCAGCAATACAAGCGCAAATTAGCTCAGCATAAGGCCAAGGTCACCCAGACGGAGGACGGCTGGCGAACCAGCTGCACCATTGAGGATCTGGGGGAACCGGTTTTTTCCTGCGAGCTGTATCTGCCGGATGAGTTGACCGCCAATGCGGTGAAGGAGAAATTTATCCGTGACGGTGATCGCATCTTTCGCTGCATGCTGGGACTGCTGACCGGGAATAAGCAGCTTCTGGGAGATCTCTCCGACAAGGGGTCCAAAGACTCCGCCGAATGAATTAGCTGATATCGAATAGAAAAAGGCACGGGAGAAATGAACCGCCCCAGATTGTGCGGACAGCACAAAAAGGCCTCTATGTAGGGAAATATAAAGTTTTAAACGGAGTGGCGCAGCGCAAGCGGCGCCACTCCAGTTTTTAGCTGGATGCGCTCATGGTTGTAAAAATGGATATAGCGGTCAATCATCTCATTGGCCTCGCAGAATGAGACAGGTTTATGGCGGTAGATGCATTCTGTCTTGAGTATAGAAAAGAAATTTTCCGCCATAGCATTGTCATAACAGTTTCCGCGTCTTGACATAGAAGGCGTAATGCCATAAGATTTTGTTAGGTTGAAGTATGCTTGCGAAGTGTACTGGAACCCTTGGTCGCTGTGGAGCTGCAACTCCGCAACGACCTTCTTTTTTTCTCTCTTCATAGCCAGACGAATGGTGTCCAGTACCAGATTAACTGTCTGCTCTGTGCCGGTCTTGTAGGCAACAATACTGTTGTCATAGAGATCTCGAATCATGGACAGGTACAATATGCCCTGCTTGGTGTGGATGTAGGAGATGTCCGTTACCCATTTGCTGTTGGGTCTGTCTGCGTGAAACTCCCTGTTGAGCAGATTCTTGTACTTGTGAACCTGCTGTCCCATCTGCTGCCATTTCCTGCGGCGGCGGATCTCCGCAAGCAAACCGTATTTCTCCATGATGCGAAGGATGGTCTTGGGATTACGGTGGATGCCTTGCTTCTTCAGCACCAACCACATTCTGCGGTAGCCATACGTATGAAAGCTGCGCTCTCGCTGTTCCGCAATGATTCCTGCGAGAACAGCATCTTTCTCCGGCCTGACCATACGATGAATGAAATCATAGTATCCGCTTCGGGATACCTGAAAGAAGCGACACATAACGGATACCGGATATTCGTTTCTGTGACGGTAGATTACGGCATATTTTGCTCTTGGCCTCACTTCCTTTCTGTGGAGCGCAGAAAATCCCGCAACAGCTCGTTTTCCATCTTTAGCCGTTTGTTCTCATACTTGTATTCTGCCAGTGTTTTGGCAGGTTTACGCCCTCGTGTCTTTGGAAGGGCTGGTTCCTTTAGCCAGCACTGAATGGCCCACCGACTGATTCCATACTCCCGGCTCAGCGCATTTTGGCTTTCTCCTGCCTGAACCCGTGATACAACTTCTTCCCGTATCCCCACAGGATACTTTTTCATCCCTTTTTTCCCAGACATAGTAAGACCCCCTAATGTAGCTTTATTTTCCTACATTAGGGGGCCTTTTGTCTATTGTCCGGTTTTACTGGTTCGGTTCAAAACTCCTGTGCCTTTTTTAATAAAGTCAATGTTTTCCCTCAACAATCCCTGCGCCCGAAAAGACGTTTGCAATCGTCTTGAAAAAGATCTTGAGATCCAGCGAAAAGCTGAGGTGTTCCGCATAATAGCCATCGAGCTTCGCCTTTACCGGAATCGGCAGTTCGTCGCGCCCATTGACCTGCGCCCACCCGGTCAGCCCCGGCGTCAGGCGATTCGCACCATAGCGGTCCCGCTCTGCGATGAGGTCATATTGGTTCCAGAGCGCCGGCCGCGGACCAATCACGCTCATCTGCCCCAACAAGATATTAAACAGCTGCGGCAGCTCGTCCAAACTGGTCTTGCGCAGGAAATGCCCAATCGGCGTGATGGCGCTCTGGGCATTCTGCAGCAGGTGGGTCGGCACATCGTGGGGCGCGTCAATCCGCATGCTGCGGAACTTGAGGATCTCAAAATACGTCTTGTTCTTTCCCACCCTCTTTTGGCGGAAGAGAACCGGCCCCGGGCTGGTACACTTGATCAGCAGCGCCAGAATGAGCAGCAAGGGCGAGAGAAGAATAATTCCAAGCAGCGAGCAGACCAGATCAAAAAAGCGCTTGACGACAGGATACATTACCACAGCTCCCCATGCCGCAGCCGTCCGCTGCGGTCAGATTTTGTGATTGAACGTCGGCACCATTTCGCCGATAAAAGCAAGCAGTCGATCGCTGTCGTTGGAATAGGCGATCTCCTTGAGTTTTTTCAGATGGGTGAAGAAATTTTCCTTATCCATCTTGAGGGGCGCGCCGACAAAGATCTTGCGATTTTCGGTCTTGTGGACACTCTCCTCGTCCATGGTCAGTTCTTCGAACAGCTTCTCTCCCGGGCGCAGACCGGTAAAGACAATATCAATATCACGGTATGGGATAAAGCCCGCCAGTTTGATGAGGTTTTCCGCCAGATCCAAAATCCGCACCGGCTCCCCCATGTCCAGAACAAAGATATTGCCCTTTCCGCTCATGCTGGCAGCCTGCAGCACCAGACTGACTGCCTCCGGAATGGTCATAAAGTAGCGCACGATATCCGGATCGGTGACGGTCAAGGGTCCGCCCTCTGCGATCTGTTCCTTGAACAGGGGCAGCACCGAGCCATTCGACCCCAGCACATTGCCAAAGCGCACCGCCACGAAATCAGTCTTGCTCGTCTTGGCAATCGTCTGGATGATCATCTCGCAGATCCGCTTTGTCGCGCCCATCACATTGGTGGGATTTACCGCTTTGTCGGTGGAGATCAGGACAAATCTCTGGGTGCCGTATTTCTCCGCCGCCATCGCGACATTGTAGGTGCCGAAAACGTTGTTCTTGACCGCTTCTTCGGGACAGGTCTCCATCAAGGGAACATGTTTGTGCGCCGCCGCATGAAAGACCAGATCGGGACGGTAATGCTCAAACAGCAGATCCACCTTTTCGCTGTCACGCACCGACGCGATCTGCACCTCGAGATCCAGCTTGTTCCCATATCTGCGGATCAGTTCCTGCTGAATCGAATAGGCATTATTTTCATAGATATCCACGATCACCAGTTTTTTGGGCGAAGCCGCTGCAATCTGACGGCACAGCTCGCTGCCGATCGATCCGCCGCCGCCGGTAACCATGACCACCTTGCCGCTGATGAGGGTATTGGTCGAGGGATCCATCTCGATGACCTCCCGTCCGAGCAGATCCTCCACCTTGACGTCCCGGATGCGGGAAGAGAGGTCCCGGCCATCCGCGATGAGCTTGACAATGTCCGGCATGATTCGCAGGTTGCAGTTGGTCTTTGAGCAGATCGAGAGGATCCGGCGCTTGTCCTCCTCCGAAATCGTCGGAATGCACAGCAGGATCGTCTCAATCTCGCACCGGCTCACCAGCTCCGGGATATCGGCTGTTGTGCCCATGATCTTGACGCCCATAATGGAACGGCCGACCTTCTGCGCCGCATCATCCACCGCGCAGATGATATTCATCTCATCACTGGGGTTGCGGTTGATCTCATGCAGCAGCATGCTTGCCGCATCCCCCGCGCCGATCAGCAGCACACGGCGGCGGCGCTTGCGCCCCGCGCGGATCTTGGTGTTGCGGTACATCCGATAAGCCAGCCGCGCCACAAGGGTGAGCACCGATGCAAACATCGAGCTCATCAGATAGACCACCATCGGGATCCGCCGCTCGGTAAAGATCAGACGGGTGATGATGATAAAGGCGCCGACCGCGAGGAAAGAGGCGACGCAAAACCGGAAGAACTCAACGATCTCCGCATATCGCCACAGGCTGTCATACATCCCCATGAAGGCATAGACAATCACATAGCAGCTGACAAAGAAGAAACAGCTGGCCACCATAAGGCTGAAATACTTGCGGTAGGGATCCGCATTGACGCCCGCCGCGCCGATCACGCTCTCCTCCAGCAGGTCGCTGCCGGTCAGGGTCAGCATCCAGGTCCCAATATAAGCGGCACTGACCGCTATCATATCAAACAGGACGAGGAAGAGCCTGCGATAGCGGCGCAGAATCTCCCCAATGGCTCTTGACATCATATCACCAATCTCTATGCGGCGCCAGAGGACAGACCCGTCCCCCTTCCCGCGGAATTTTAATCTTCCGGCACAGCAGCTGTAAAGCCTTGCCAAAAAAACCGTTTTATCCCGTATATTTTACAACATTCTACCGCAATAATCAAATCGACTTTTTTCCCTTTCAAATACAGCCCTTTTTTCTCAGTATGGGCCTTCCTGACCGCAGTATGCGAACAGGCGGCGGAAACTCCCTCTTTTGAGGTTTTCCGCCGCCTGTTTTTCGTGCAGAATCAGCTGCTGCTTTTTTCGTTTTTGCTCAGAGAATAATGCAGATCAATCCCTGACAGCCCTCGTTGATGACCCGTTCCATTGTCTCCTGCAGCTTCATGCGCGCCTCCGACGGCATGTGCAGAAGTTTGCCCTGCAGCCCTTCGTTGACCAGTTCATGCAGCGATTTGCCGAAGATGTTGGATTCCCAGATCCGGATGGGGTCCTCCTCAAATTCCTGCAGCATGCTGCGCACCAGCTCTTCACTCTGTTTTTCCGATCCCACGATGGGATTGATCTCGGTCGTGATATTGACCTTGAGCATCTGGATTGAGGGCGCGCTGGCGCGCAGTTTTACCCCGTACCTTCCCGACTGGCGCACGATTTCCGGTTCCTCCAGATGGAGCTCGTCGATTGTGGGCATCACGATTCCGTAGCCGGTGGCCTCGACCTGATCCATCGCATCCTTGATCTTCTCGTACTCTTTGCGGATCCGCGCGAGGTTGATGATGCAGGGCATCAAGCTGGCCTCATCGCAGATCTCGAGCCCGGTGGTTTCTCCCAGCACCCGATAGAAGATATCCGGCTGCAGCGTCACCTCGACCCGTGCGGACCCCGAGCCCAGATCAATCTCACTCACCCCGGAATCCGCGACAAACTCGCTCTCGATCTTGGGGCCAATCTGCAGATCGCGGATCCGGTCCACCTTCTCGGCAAACTGCCGCACCGCCGCATAGAGGTCCTGCTGCAACCAGTGGTCTTGTTCCAGCATGGTCACCCAGCGCGGGATCGAAAAGCCAATTTCCCGGATGGGGAATTCATAGAGCACGCTCTTGAGAATATTGCAGATGCTCTCCTCATCCAGATCGACACAGCTCACCGGAAGTACTGCGACCTGATAGCGCTCGGCGAGCTGCTGTGCCAGTGCCGCCGCGGCGCTCGACAGAGGAGATACACAGTTGAGCAGCACTGCAAACGGCTTGCCGGTGGCTTTCATCTCCTCGATGACCCGCTGCTCTGCCTCCTCATAAGATTGGCGCGGGATGTCGCTGATGCTGCCGTCGGTTGTGATGACAAGGCCGATGGTGGAATGCTCGCAGATCACCTTTTTGGTGCCGGTCTCCGCCGCCAGATCAAACGGCACCTCCTGATCAAACCACGGGCTCTTGACCATGCGGGGCTTCTCCCCCTCGGCATTGCCCATCGCCCCGTTGACCATATAGCCCACACAGTCAATCAAACGTGTGCGGAACTTGACCCCCTCATCCAGCTCGATCTCGATCGCCTGTTCCGGGATGAACTTCGGCTCAGTGGTCATAATTGTGCGCCCCGCCGCGCTCTGGGGCAGTTCATCCACCGCCCGCTGCCGCACCCCATCGCTTTGAATTGCCGGCAGAACCAGCGTCTCCATGAATTTTTTGATAAAGGTGCTCTTACCGGTGCGCACCGGCCCCACGACCCCGATATAGATATCTCCGCCGGTGCGGGCAATCAGCTCCTTATAGATGCTGTAATCCATCTCTGCACCGCCTCCCTTCACTCTGCCGCCGGGATCAGCAGCCGGGCATCCTGCTGCAGAATCTCGTTTTCGGTTCCGCTCTCTGCCGCGATTACTGCGGGATCTGCATGATACCGCTTTGCGATCTCAAACAGTTCCTCTCCTGCCCTGCCATAATAAACCCGCAGCGCGACGTCGTCCTCCCGCTCCAGCGGCTCTTCGCAGGTGATCTCATCCAGCAGTTCAAGTTTTTGCTTTTCCATCACAATCCCGCTCACCACAAGGGTGACCTCACAGCTCGCCTCGGCGCCGTTTTTCTGGGCTTTTGCCTCCTCAAACTGCGCCTGTATCTCCACTGTCACGCCATCCTCCGCGGCGGGATATCGTTTGGGCAGCAGATATTCGCAGACCTTGTCGTAGCACTCGAGCTCTCCCAGACTGTTGCAGCAGATCAGATGGGCAATGACCTTGCCGCGGATGGTAATCTCCCCCGCATCGGTGACCGTCTCGGGCGGCAGTACGGTGGCAAGGCAGTCCACCAGTGTACAGCCCTCATCCGGCAGCGCACCGGAACCCGATGCGGTGATGGTATTGTGAAAATCGTCCACAAGGTGCTCCACGACCAGCTGGCGGGTCGTCACCTGTGCATTCCAGCGGGTCGAGAAGGCATCACAGACGGCATAGACCATATTCTGCCGCAAAATCAGCAGCGAAAGCCCGCAGGAGACACTCAGCGTCGTGGCGTTTTCCTCCCCGCCGCCCTCGACAAGGGTGCAGCCGTGGGGCACAATCTCGACGTGGCAGCTGCACTCCTCATCCAGATGCTCGAGATCGATAATCTGGTTGAAGGGCAGCTCCTTTTCCGCATGTTCCAGCTGATAACCCGGCTCGCTGCGGTAGACGACCCTCACCTGCAGCCTTCCCTTGACCACCGCCTTGCCCGAGATCAGCCGAATCTCATCTACCGTACCGGTGCAGTTGGTGTACAGAACGGCCAGCGGAACATCGGGAAATTCCAGTGTGTCCTCCACCGAAAAGTTCTTCTCGCATTCCGCGACAATCCGGGTGAAGGGGACGGCGGTCAGCTTCTGCTGGGCACCCTCCCCCGAGAGCGCGGTCACAACCTGTTGCTCGCTCTGGCCCGAGACAATCACCCCAAAGGCATAAGCGCCCTTGACGTCGATCCGGCGGGAGTTGATCGCCCGCGTATTGAGATATTCGCTCTCGCCCCGCACGCTCACCCGATAGCTGTCATACTCTCCGTTTTTTAGCTCGACAGATTTGGAAAAGGGCAGTTTTTGCTCCACCTGACAGAGATTCTGCTCCTCTTCTCCCTGATACAGAACACTGACCCGCAGATATCCCTCCAGTGTCAATTTGCCGCCGAGAACCTGCTTTTGCAGCAGTACCGGGGTGACAAAGCTTTTCACGATCTTGAAGATCTCGGGCTGGTAGTCCGGGATCAGAATTTCGGTCTCCACCGGGTGCTCCAGCGTCAGATCGCACAGCTGCTGGGACACGCTGACCATGTCCCGGAACACCTTTAAATCCATATCATCCTCGCCCCTTTCGCGTTCTGTTTCAATATATTCGCTCTGCTTCCCCTCTATGACCGCTAACTGCAAAAAGCCGCTGGGATCCTCTCTTTTTCCCGATGACATCGCGCTGCGGGCGCAATGCAACCGATAATTGCCGAATATTTGGTAGACGGTCTCTTCTGTTTTTGCTATGATGAAATCGAAAAGGAGGGGATCAGGATGACCTTTGCAGACCGGCTGCGCAGCGCGCGGGAAGAAAAGGGACTTTCTCAGGAAGCAGCCGCCGCGCTGGTCGGAGTCAGCCGTCAGGCGGTCGGCCGATGGGAGAGTGGCCAGTCTATGCCCAGCACCGCAAATCTCTTGCGGCTGAGCGAGATTTATGGGATTCCGCTTGAGGAGTTGTGCGGCAGGGCCCCCGCTTCTTTGGCGGAACCTCGCGCTGCCGAGGACGAGAGAATCCTGCAGCTTTTGGGGCAAGAACGCGTTCTTCGGGCCATGCGTCGGCGCGTACGAATTCTGCGCGGGGTTGTCGGTGGGGCGGCCGTTGCACTGAGTTATGCGGCGCTTTTCCTGCTCTGTCGGCTGATCTGGGTTCCCCGGGGCGACTACTCCCTTTTGGAGTGGCTGTTTGGCAATACGGCCGCACGGCAGGTCGGTTATCTTTATGGATGGCTCTGCCAGCAGGGGATCTTTCTCTTCTGTCTGCTTCTTTCCTCCCTTCCGGCGCTGGCCGGGCTTTGGCGTTTTGGCGCCGTGACCTTCTCGGGATTTGTGCTGGGGCTGCTCTTGGGAGAACTTCTCGGCCCAAATCCCGCCGGTGCCGCACAAGGGATGAGCCATTACGGCTGGCTGATCTGGGGCGTGATCTTTTTTGTCTCTGTGCTACTCGGCCTTTTTGCGGAACTGCGGGCACGCCGACGCCAAGCAAAAAACAGCGCCGGGCAAAACAGATGACCAAAACATCGGCGTCTCTGTTTTGGTTTTCCACCGGCGGGATTTTGGCTTTCTCGCCTTTACAGCCGATTGTAGATAGGTGAAATCTGCGCAGGGCCATCTTTTTTTGAGTTTGATAAAAAAGGGCAAGGCCCGTGCTTTTTTGCACGGGCCTTGCCCTCTCTCTTTGCTCGCTTTTCGATCACTTGTTCTCTTTTCCGATCTTGAAGAACATCTTCAGCAATCCGCTGAGCACCTTGGGGCTTTTCCAGACGACGACCTGCACATGATCCCCTTCTTTCTGAAAATAGTCCGGATCCGGCAGCAGAATCGCCGGCCCGCCTTTGCCCCATTATATACTTCATCCGGGCGGCTTGTTACTTCTTTTTGCTGTACATCAGATAGAGCGCGCCCTCTCTGACCGTAACATCCGCCCAATCCGCCAAGATCTCATTGCTGACCCCCAGAGGAAACCCGGCGGTCAGCTCCGCCTCATGCAGCGGGTATTTTGTCCCGGCCAGAGTGATCCCCTGCGCTGAGCCATCCGCCGCAAAGATGGAAAAATAGGTATTTTCCCGGCGCGGCAGGCGCATCGTCCCATTTTGCAGCGCCGTGACCGCCGCCCCCTGCCCCACCAACCAGCAGAATACCCCTGACCGCACGAGAAACAGCAGAGTGCACAGGTTGGCCAACGTGTGGTCCAGCCGCCCGCCGATCCCGCCCAGCAGCAGGGCTTCGCGGAACCCGCGCTGCACCAGCAGCCGTGCGGCGTAGTGGGTATCGGTGTCATCCTTTTCCGAGGGCAGGCAGATGAGTTCCTCGGCCCGCTGCGGCCTCTCGCAGGAGTCCCAGTCTCCCAAACAGAGCGCGGGATGCAGTCCGAACCGGCGCGCCGCTCGCAGCCCGGCATCCGCCGCCCAGATGGTGTCCTCCGGCCGGATCAGCGCGATTTCTTCCTCCTCGATCGGGCCGCCGCCCAGCACCACGCAGCGGCGCGTTTTCTCTTCACCTGCCATTGTACTCCCACTCCTTGATTGCGCTCGCACTCTCGTACATCGCAAGGTAATCCTCATATCGATGGGGATGGATCTTTCCCTCCTCCACCGCCTGACGAACCGCGCAGCCCTTCTCGGTCCGGTGGGAACACCCTGTGAACCGGCACTGGGTCAGATAGGGGGCAAATTCCGGAAAACAGAATTGGAGGTTTTCCTTAAAGATCGGGTTGGTCCGCTCGAGATCCAGCGAGGAAAAGCCGGGGGTATCCGCCACGAGACCGCCGAACGCCTCAAACAGTTCCACCTGACGCGTGGTGTGCCGCCCGCGGCCCAGTTTTTTGCTGATCTGTCCGGTCTGCTGGTCCAGCTCCGGCAGGATGCGGTTGAGCAAGGTTGACTTTCCGACGCCGGAGTTTCCTGTAAAGGCACATAGCTTTCCGCTAATCAATTCCCGGATCCGTTCCAGCGGTGCATCCTCCCCGCTGATACACAGCAGCTCAATCCCGCTGGACGCATAGATCTCTTCGAGCGGATCAGGCTTGGCAAGGTCTGTTTTGGTAATGACCAGAACCGGCACAATCCCCTTGTCCAGCGCAATGGCGCACATTTTGTCCAAGACAAGGAAATTGGGATTCGGTTCCACTGTCGAGGCCACCACAAACAACAAGTCCAGATTTGCAATCGGAGGACGCACCAGCGCATTTTTGCGCGGCAAAATCTCCGCGATCACCGGGCTGCCGCCCTCGGTTTCCAGACGGACGAGATCACCTGCCAAAGGGGATATCCCCCTTTTGCGGAATATCCCCTTGGCTTTGCAGGTGAGCAATCCTTCGGCGGTCTGCACATAGTAGAATCCGCCGATTCCCTTCATAATTCGATTCTCTGTCTGCATCTTTTTATCGACCTGCTATTTTAAAATTCAAATTCCCTTTCAAACACACAAAAGATCAGCCTGTATTTTTCTCGGGTACCGGCACAATCGATCCTTAGGCTGTGCCGATCAAGCCGTCTGTTCCGACGAAGGAGATACCGGCGATGTCGTCGGTGTGCTGGAGGGCTGGCTGGTCGGCTGGCTCGGAGACGGTGTCGGAGTCGGGGTCGGGGTCGGGGTCGGAGTCGGGGTCGGAGTGGGCGTCGGAGTTGGAGTCGGCGGCGTGCCGGTAATGCTGAAGGTGCGTCCGCCCAAATCCGTATCAAAGTTGATCTCCAATGTCTTGACCATCGATCCGCTGGTCAGGGTTACCGTGGCGGGGCCCTTGGTGCCGGTCGAGGTAAAGGTCCACGAGCGGTTGCCGTCCGTCAGATCAAACTCACTGGTGCCGCCCGGGAAGCTGGCAGACCAGTGGCCGTTGGGCACATACTGGTCAAAGGTGACCGTAATCGTGATGGTGTTGTACTGCGGCGTGACCTGCCCGCTGCTGACCTGCACATTGATCTTGGTGCCAACCGAAACCTCGGTCCCTTCGACGGGATCCTGCCCCACGATGGTTCCGGCGGGCAGTGTGCTCTCAACCGTGGTCTGAGTGCCCATCCGCAGCCGCTGCTCCTCCAATACCTTCAGCGCGTCATTTACGCTGGTCAGATTGACGAGGTTCGGCACCTTGACCTTGGTATCTGTGGTATCCGGACGGCTGACATACAGCGTCACCGTCTGGCCGCTCTCCAGCGTCGTGCCCTTTTCCGGATCGGTGCGGATGACCTTATTCTCCGCGACGTTGTCGTTCTGCTCCAAGACAATACTCGCCATCAGCCCGAGTTCGGTGAGCTCTTTCTCCGCCTCGCCGCGGGTCAGGTTGGTGAGATCAGGCACCTTGACCTCCTGCTTGCCGAGGCTGACCCGCAGGGTGACGGTCGAGCCCTCTTTTACAATCTTCGGCGGCTTGGGGCTCTGGTCAAAGACGATGCCCTCTTCAATGTTCGCATTGTAGACCTCAACGACCTCAAACTTGAAGTCGTCATTCTTCTTTGCTTCCTCCAGCGTCATGCCGGTAAAGGTCGCAACCTCAACGTCCGGCTTTGAGCTGAACAGGCCGCTGGTGCGGAAGATGAGGAAACAGAGAATTGCCGCCCCAACGGCAAACGCCACCGCCATTCCCGCAAGAATGGGGACGGTAAAGCGGAGTTTTGACTTTTTGGGGCCCGAGGGCTTTGCTGTCTTTCTGGCCTCCCGTGCGGCGGCCTGCTGCTTTTTTGATCTGTTAACCACTTTGTCAATATACCTCGTCGGAGAATCCGTCTTCATATACTCATATTCGAACTGAACACTGGGGTTCCTTTTGAACTCGTCGATCGCGGCGAGCATCTCCCCCGCGGTCTGATACCGCCAGCGGACATCCTTTGCCATCGCCCGCATCGTGATCTCTTCCAGCGGCTTGGGGATATCCGGGTTGATCTTTCGCGGAGGGACCGCCTCATCCGAAATCTGTTTGATCGCAACCGAAACGGCGCTGTCACTCTCGAACGGCAGTTTCCCGGTGAGCATCTCGTACATCATCACACCGACTGAATACAGATCGGCGCGGGCATCGATGTTCTCCCCTTTGGCCTGTTCCGGGCTGATATAGTGAACCGAACCGATGGCCTTGTTGGTTGCGGTGTGGGTCTCTCCGCGCGAAAAACGGGCAATCCCGAAATCCATCACCTTGATCGACCCATCTGCAAGCACCATGATATTCTGCGGCTTGATGTCCCGATGGACGATTCCCTTGTTGTGCGCGTGCTGCAGCGCCTCCAGCGTCTGGGTGATGAAGTGGAGCGTCTCCTTCCATGTCAACACGCCGCGCTGCTCGATATACTCCTTCAAGGTGACCCCGTCGATGTATTCCATCGCGATATATTGGACCTTGTCCGATACGCTCACATCAAATACCCGCACGATATTGGGGTGATTGAGCAATGAGATCGCCTTGGACTCATTTTTAAATCGGCGGACCAATTCCTCATTTGAGAGGAACTCATCCCGCAGGATCTTCACCGCAACGGTGCGGTTTTCGAGCAGATCCTTGGCACGGTAGACATTTGCCATACCGCCGACACCGATCAGCGTTTCAATCTCATAGCGGCCGTCCAGCCGCTTGCCGATATACATATCCATCTCAGACCTCCGTCGGCTCAACCTTGAGCAGCACCGCGGTGATATTGTCCTGTCCTCCGGCTTCCAGCGCTGCGTCGATCATCGCATCGGCCGCTGCAAAAAAGTCGTTTTCCTCAAGGATCTCGCACAGCTGCTCCTCGGATGTAAAGTTGGTCAGCCCATCGCTGCAGAGCAGAAAGATATCCCCCTCTTGAAGCGGCTGCTCTCCATATTCGACCGGCAGCAGCGGGTTGACCCCCACCGCTCGGGTAATCAGATTTTTATTCGGATGGACCTCTGCCTCCTGTGGGGTGAGGGAACCTTTTTCCACCATCTCCTGCACCATCGAGTGATCCCGCGTCAGCCGCTGCAGTGCCCCCTCGCGGTAGAGATAAGCACGGGAATCTCCAGCATGGACAATCTGCGCAAGCCCGTTTTTCAGGACGACCGCCACCAGTGTGGTACCCATTCCCCGTTTGGAAGGATCTGCACTCGAGAGCTCATACACCTCACGGTTTGCCCGTTGCACCGCATCTTCAAGCAGACGGCGAACCGCCGGCGGATCTCCCGCCGCATCCAGCTCCCCTGCCAGCGCATCTTCCATCACGCTGACCGAGATACTGCTCGCCACAGCGCCGCCGCGCGCTCCGCCCATCCCGTCGCAGACCACCGCCCAGACACTGTCATCCGGCTGGCGGCCTGCGCGGTAGTTGTCCTGATTCTCCGCACGGCGTTTTCCGATATCGGTTTTACCGACGATTTTCATCCTGCTGTTGTTCCCTCCTTGCCTCCTCCTGCCGCAGCTGCCCACAGGCGGCGCTGATATCTGTCCCCAGCCGCCTGCGCACCGTGGCATTGATCCCGAGCTTTCCCAGCAATTCCCGGAACCGCTCCACATTGGCCGCGTCGCTCGCAGTGTAGGGAGATCCATCCACCGGGTTGATCGGGATCAGGTTTACATGCGCCCCCATTCCCCGCAACAGGCGGGAGAGCTGCTGAGCGCATTCGGAAGTATCATTGACTCCTTTGACCATGGAATATTCAAAACTGATCCGCCGTCCGGTCGTTTTTTGATAGGCGCGACAGGCGGGCATCAGTTGTTCGAGCGGGAACGCGTCATTGACCGGCATCATCGAGGAGCGAAGCCGATTGTTCGGCGCATGAAGCGAGATCGAAAGGGTGAGACCCAGCTTTTCCTCTGCAAGACGGTTGATCTGGGGGACCAGACCGCAGGTGGACAGGCTGATGTTGCGCATCCCGATATTCACCCCATTGGGGGAGGAGATGATCTGCAGAAAGCGCAGCACATTGTCATAATTATCCAGCGGCTCCCCAATCCCCATCATCACGATATGGGAAATCCTCTCACCCAGCTCCCGCGAAGCAGTGTAAACCTGCTGCGCGATCTCCCCCGCAGTGAGCGGACGGACGAGCCCATTTTGGGTAGAGGCGCAAAAGCGGCAGCCCATCCGGCAGCCAACCTCGCTGGAAACACAGATGGTATTTCCGTAGTGATACCGCATGATGACGCTCTCGATGCAGTTGCCGTCGGGCAGGCGGAAGAGATACTTGACCGTGCCGTCCTTTGACACCTGCTTGCGCGCCACCGAAAGGGTCTCGATCTCACACTGTTCCCCCAGCTGGGCGATCAAGGTCTTAGGAATATCGGTCATTGCCGCAAATTCGGTCGCGCCGCGCTGGTGCAGCCAGCGAAAGATCTGTCCTGCACGGAAAGCGGGC
>CALXIJ010000085.1 GCA_944388335.1 uncultured Pygmaiobacter sp. | reverse complement strand
GACAGGCGGTATTTTTTATCTGCAAATAAAGGAGGAATCTACGATGCCAACAACCGAAAAACTGAAACAGGAGATCGCAGACGCAGAAAAGAAGCTGGCGCAGGAGCGCAGTAGGCTCCAGCGGCTGATCGCCTCCCCGCTGCGCCGCGGCGGGCGGCTGGTCGGGTTTGTCGGGGTGGACAACCCCCGCGCCGGCATCCACGACGACACGCAGGTGCGTTCACGCGGTGCGCGCACAAAAGAGAAGCCCCTATCCGTCAAGGTGTCGGGAACCCCGGTGGACGCCGGGAATCCCGGCGCCTTTTTTTGCGGGATTTTTGCCTGCGGGCAGCTTCCCGCGCTCTTGGCGGAGAGGTTTTTGGACCCCGCAGCGGGAGAGGATCCCCCGGGCGAGAGCGGCCAAAGGGGAGAGGCGGGCAGCGGCCCCCCGCGCCGGGCAGAGGAAAGCGGGCGGCGAGGGGCAAAAAAAGGGGAAACGGCAAAGGGCGCCCCGCGCCGGGCAGAGGAAAGCGGGCGGCGAGGGGCGGGAAAGGGGAAACGGCAAAGGGCGCCCCGCGCCGGGCAGAGAGAAGCGGGCAAAGGCGCGCCGGGCAGCGATCGTCCGCGCCGGGCGGACAGGCAAATCGCATAAAACGGCGGCGCTGGGCCCCCGAAAACCCGTTTTATTCGCTAAAATTGAAAAAATATTCAAAAATAGCTTGCATAAATATTCAGAAGGGGCTATAATGAAGCCATTCCCCAAACCATCCGGCGCTTTTGGGTGCGCCGATTGCCAGCTAAGGAGGAACAGCTGCTTTGAATATCTGGGAGATCTTCGTCAACTACTACGACTACTTTCTGCGCGGCACCCGCACGACCATCCTCATCTCGCTGATCACCGTCTTCTTCGGTTTTCTGCTGGGCTGTCTGATCGCGCTGCTGCGCCTGTCCAAGAACCGGCTGCTGCGCGGCTTCGCCGGCATCTACATCACGGTGCTGCGCGGCACCCCGCTGCTGGTCCAGCTCTACATCGTCTACTACCAGCTGGACTTCATCCCCTTCCCCAAGACGACGGTGCTGGACGTCGCGCTCGACCGGGCGCTGCCCTGCGCGATCGCGCTGTCGATGAACTCCGCGGCCTACGTCGCCGAGGTCATCCGTGCGGGCATTCAGGCGGTGGACATCGGCCAGACCGAGGCCGCCCGCTCGCTGGGCATGACCGGCGGCCAGACGATGCTGCGGATCATCCTGCCGCAGGCGATCAAGAACATCCTGCCGGCCATCGGCAACGAGTTCGTCACCATGATCAAGGAGACCTCGGTCATCCAGTATCTGGGGGTCAGCGACCTGATGTACAACAACGGCATCGCGGCGAGCGGCACCTACAACCCGCTGCCCTGCTACTACATCTCGGGGATCATCTACCTGATCCTCAACCTCGTCGCCGGCAAGGGGGTCAGCATCTTTGAGAGGAGGCTCAAACGCAGTGACAGATAACGGCGTTTTGATCGAGACCAAGGGTCTCAAGAAGAACTTCGGCGAGCTGGAGGTCCTCAAGGGGATCGACGTCCAGATCAAGAAGGGGGAGGTGGTCGTGGTGATCGGGCCCTCCGGCAGCGGCAAGAGCACCTTTTTGCGATGCCTCAACCGTCTGGAGGAGCCCACCGGCGGCAGCGTCATCTTCGAGGGGCAGGACATCTGCGCCGCGGGGGTCGATCTCAACGCGCTGCGCCAGAAGATGGGGATGGTGTTCCAGCAGTTCAACCTCTTCAACCACCTGACCATCCTCGAGAACATCACCATCGGCCCGATGCTGGTCAAGAAGGAGTCTCAGGCCGAGGCGGAGCAGACCGCGATGCGGCTGCTCGGGCGGATCGGCCTCGCCGACAAGGCGAAGGAGTACCCCTCCCGCCTCTCGGGCGGCCAGAAGCAGCGGATCGCGATCGTGCGGGCGCTGGCGATGGGCCCCGACGTGATGCTCTTCGACGAGCCGACCAGCGCCCTCGACCCCGAGATGGTGGGGGAGGTGCTGTCGGTGATGCAGGACCTCGCCGAGGAGGGCCGCACCATGGTGGTGGTCACCCACGAGATGGGCTTCGCCCAGAAGGTCGCCAGCCGGGTGCTCTTCATGGACGAGGGGCAGATCCTCGAGGAGGGCACCCCCGACCAGATCTTCAACCACCCGCGCAGCCCCCGCACAAAGGACTTTTTGTCCAAGGTGCTGGACGTGATCTGAGGGCCCCGCAGCGGAGGAGAAAAACCGCCGCACCGGCCGCAGCCGGCCGGCACAACCGTTCAAAATAAAAATTCAGATAGAGATCACAACTTTGAGAGGAGAATGTTAAGATGCTGCACAGCATTGACGCGGGTATTTTGTTCTTGCAGGAGGAAGAGGTCATCAAGGCGGGCGCGCTGGATATGAAGATGACCCTCGACGCGGTGGAGGAGACCTATGCGCTGCTGGGCAAGGGCCAGGTGCTCAACCCGCCCAAGACCCACATCGCGATGCCGATCGGCAGCGGGGCGAACTGGGGCTCCTTCTTCAACTCGATGCCCTGCTACATCGGCGGGGACTACAACATCGGCGGCACCAAGTGGGCGGCCGAGTCCAAGAAGAATGCCACCATCCCCGGCATCCCCTACGGCATCGACATCACCATCCTCAGCGACCCCGAGACGGTGCTGCCCTTCTGCATTCTGGACGGCACCCTCATCACCGCGATGCGCACCTCGGCGGTGGCGGGCGTCTTTGCCAAGCACACCGTCCCGAAGGATGCCGCCACCGCGCTGCTGGTCGGCGCCGGGGTCATCGGCCGCACGATGATCATGGCGGTCTGCGAGGCGGTGCCCCAGATCAAGAAGATCTATCTGGCCGACCTCGATCTGGCGAAGGCCGAGGCCCTCGCCGCCGACTACAAGGGGGTGTATGACGTCGAGATCATCCCCACCGCCGACGCAAAATCGGTCGCCGGCGAGGCGGACGTCATCATCACCGAGACGACCGCCCGCAGCCCCTTCCTCGATAAGAGCTGGCTCAAGCCGGGGCTGACCGTCATCAACATGGGCAGCATGGAGGCCGATCTCGAGTCGGTCAAGGCCAGCGACATCATCGCGGTGGACTACTGGGATCAGATCATCACCTATGACAGCAAGGCCGCGGCCCAGCTGTACAAGGCCGGCGAGCTGACCAAGGATCAGGTCATCGAGCTCAGCGAGATGGTGCTGGGCAACTGGGAGGGCCGCAAGGAGGCAAACCAGATCATCAACTGCTCCTCGCTGGGACTCGGCGCGCTGGACATCATGATCGGCTACAAGCTCTTTTTGAACGCCCAGAAGATGGGCCTTGGCACCCACGTCAAGCTCTGGGATAAGCCGCTGTGGGAGTGATCCCCGCAGCCCAAAGAGCGCGCCGCACCCCGCGCCGCGCGGGGGCGGAAAATAGATCTGATTTGACAGAAAGCGGAAAAGAGAAAAGAGAAAAAATCCAACAGAGAAAAGAGGAAACAAGATGAAAAAACTGATGGCATTGGCACTGACCTTCGCGCTGGCCCTCTCGCTGGCCGCCTGCGGCGGCTCGGACAGCTCCTCGGCCGCAACCGGCTCCTCGGCTGCGGGCGGCTCCTCGGCCGCGACCGGCTCCTCGGCCGCCCAGACGGCCAGCTGGGAGTCGAGCGAGCGGATCCAGAAGATCAAGGACGCCGGCAAGCTGGTGCTGGGCACCTCGGCCGACTATCCCCCGTTTGAGTTCCACACCGAGATCGACGGCGCCGACACCATCACCGGGTTTGACGTGCTGCTCGCCCAGAAGATCGCCGATAAGCTCGGGGTCGAGCTGGAGGTCGTGGATATGTCCTTCGACAACCTGCTGATGAGCCTTGACCGGGGCGACTTTGACATCGTCATGGCCTCGCTGACCCCGACCGAGGACCGGATGAAGGCGGTCGACTTCTCCGAGCCCTACTTCTACGGCAGTCAGGTGGTCGTGATCCGCGCCGAGGACGCCGATAAGTACACCACCACCGAGAGCCTGAAGGACTGCTCCGTCGCGGCCCAGAAGGGCGCGATCCAGGTGCCGATCGCGAACGAGATCGCGGGCGAGTCGAACGTCGTCCAGCTGGTCAAGGTCGGCGACATGATCAACGAGCTGAAGGCCGGCAAGGTCGAGGCGGTCTTCCTGGACAACATCATCGCGGGCGGCTATGCGGCGGTACACGATGATCTGGTCATGGCGGACATCGGCATCGAGTACGAGAGCAACGGCAACTGCGTCGCCTGCAAGAAGGGGGACGCCGAGATGGTGGCCTGCGTCAACGAGGTGCTGGCCGAGCTGGGCGAGGACAACATCAACGCGCTGCTGGAGGAGGCCCAGTCGATGGCAGGCATCACCGCGGAGTAAGCGCTGTGCCCCGCCCTGCGGGAATATGAGCGCATCCGAAAGGTGCACAGAAAGAAAAAGAATAGGATCTTCGGATCTCTGGCCGGGACGCATTGCGCGCCCCGGCTTTTTTGTGGTTTTTGCAAAAAAAGACACTTTTTTGCGATCTTCGGTTTTTTGGCCGCCTTTTTGGGCGTTTTGGCCGCTTGTTATTCTTCAAAACAGGACGCTGCGCACAGAATGTTGCAGCAAAGTGGAGCATTTTTTGTAAAAAGGGAAAAGTCCCTCTCCTTTTTTGCCCCAAAGATCGGGGTGTCAGTGCAAGAAAAGTAAATTTAAAACAAAAAAAGTAAATAAGATAACAAAAAAAGTAACCGGTTGCAAATAATTTGAATTTTTTTCGACATCCCCCCTTCGCTATAATGGGGACAGTAAGAGGAGGGCAGCCCTCCTCTGTGGAGAAAACAAGGAACCATTTCATAGGAGGAAAGGATTATGAAAAAAGCATTGTCTTTGCTCGTGGCGTTTGCGATGGCGCTCAGCCTTGTGGCCTGCGGCGGCTCCGACAGCTCTGCTGCCGGCGGCTCCAGCGCTGCGGCGAGCGGCTCCGGCGAGGCCACCGCGACTGCCGGTGTCTGCTGGTACAACTTCGGTGATACCTTCATCGCCAACGCCCGCAACACCCTGAACGAGGCCGCTGCGGCGGACGGCACCATCAAGGTCGTCGACGCGGACAGCCTGAACGACGTCGCCACCCAGACCAGCAACATCAACAACTTCTACACGCAGGGCGTTGATTATCTGGTGCTGAACAACATCAACAACAACGCGATCGCCGAGATCATCGAGCAGGCCAAGGAAGAGGGCGTCACCCTGATCTTCGCGAACACCAACAGCCCGACCGATGAGGAGTTCGCAATGTACGACAAGGTCTACCACGTCTCCTCCGTCGCGGAGCAGTCCGGCACCATCATAGGCGAGGCTCTGGCCAAGTACTGGAACGAGCACCCCGAGGCCGACCGCAACGGCAACGGCAAGCTGGATTACATCATGCTGCTGGGCATTCAGGGCCACTATGACACCGAGGTCCGCAGCGCCAACTCCCTGAAGGCGCTGGAGGATGCCGGCATCGAGACCGAGTGCGTCCAGGAGACCATCTGCAACTATCAGCGCGCTGAGGCGCAGAATCAGGTCGCTTCGATCCTGCAGGCCCGCAAGGACGACATCGACGCCGTCATCGCCTGCAACGACGATATGGCTCTGGGCGCAATCGAGGCCCTGAAGGCCGCCGGCTTCTTCGGCGAGGGCGAGTACATCCCCGTGGTCGGCGTTGACGCCACCGCGAACGGCGTCGAGGCGATCAAGGAGGGCACCATGCTCTGCACCGCCCTCAACAACCCCGTCACGCTGGGCAACTCGGTCTACAAGCTGATGACCGTTCTCGAGAAGGGTGAGGAGCCCACGCAGGAGAACATCGGCATCGATGGCACCACCGTCGAGGGTCACCACATCTACATCAACTACGTCGGCATCACCGCGGATAACACCGAGGACGCCGCCTACTAAGCACAACGATCGTCTGACAGCCGGGCGCCGTTTCGGCGGACCCGGCTGTTTGTTTTGCGAAAAGGAGAATAGGAGGATCCGATGAACAATTCTGGTATCGTCCTGGAAATGAAGGAGATCAGCAAGAGCTTCCCCGGCGTCAAGGCGCTGGACAAGGTCTCGCTGAAGGTGCGCCGGGGCACGGTACACGCGCTGATGGGCGAGAACGGGGCTGGCAAGTCCACCCTGATGAAATGCGCGTTCGGCCTGTACCATCCCGACGAGGGGGAGATCCTGATCGACGGCGAGCCGGTGCATTTTCGGGATGCGCGGGACGCGATGGACAAGGGTGTGTCGATGATCCATCAGGAGCTGCACCCCATCCGCACCCGCAACGTGATGGAGAACATCTGGGTGGGCCGGGTGCCCTACAAGAAGGTCGGCCCGGTGCACTGGGTAGACGAGAAGAAGATGTACGAGGACACCAAGGCCCTCTTTGAGGAGCTGGAGATCCAGATCGATCCCCGTCAGTCGATGGGGGAGCTGGCCGCCGCTCACTGCCAGATGGTGGAGATCGCGCGGGCGGTCAGCTACGGCGCAAAGGTCATCATCATGGACGAGCCGACCTCCTCTCTGGCCGAGACCGAGGTTGCGCTGCTCTTCAAGATCATCCGCAAGCTCACCTCGCAGGGGATCGCGATCATCTACATCAGCCACAAGATGGACGAGATTTTGCAGATCTCGGACGAGGTGACCATCATGCGGGATGGCCAGCTGGTCGGCTGCTGGCCCGCGTCCGAGCTGACCCAGCAGCTGATCGTCAGCCGGATGGTCGGCCGCGAGATGAACAACCAGTTCCCGCCCAAGGAGCACACCCCCCAGCAGGAGGTCATGCTGGAGGTCTCCCACCTGACCAGCGCAAACCCCCGTTCCTTCAAGGACATCAGCTTCCAGCTGCACCGGGGTGAGATTCTGGGTCTGGGCGGCCTTGTGGGCGCCCAGCGCACCGAGCTGATGGAGTCGATCTTCGGCCTGCGGCCGATCGCCTCGGGCGAGATCAAGATCAAGGGCCAGCCGGCGAAGATCCGCTGCGCGCAGGACGCCATCCAGCAGGGCGTGGCGCTGCTGACCGAGGAGCGGCGCGCCACCGGCATCATCCCGATGCTGTCGGTGGAGGACAACGTCCTGCTCGCCAACCAGACCGCCCACACCAAGCAGTACACCGGCGGCCGGGTGTTCCTCAACGAGAAGAAGCGGCGGGAGGACACCCAGAGCTACATCGACTCGCTGTCGATCAAGACCCCGAGCCAGAAGGCCCAGATCCAGAACCTGTCCGGCGGCAACCAGCAGAAGGTCCTGCTGGGGCGCTGGCTGCTGACCGATCCCGACATCCTGATTCTGGATGAGCCCACCCGCGGCATCGACGTGGGCGCGAAATACGAGATCTACACCCTGATGACCAAGATGGCCGCCGAGGGCAAGAGTGTCATCATGATCAGCTCCGAGATGCCCGAGCTGATGGGGATGAGCGACCGCATCATGGTCATGTGCGAGGGCCGGCTGTCCGGCATCCTGGACGGGGCCACCGCCACCGATGAAGAGATCATGATGCTTGCCAGCACCTATGAGGGAGCTGCCAAAGGAGGAATTGCAGAATGACCACCAAGAAGAAATTTAATGGCAAACAGTTCCTTGTGAACTACGCCATCTATCTGATCCTGCTGGCGCTGATCATCGTGATCACCGTCATCTCGCCCAAGTTTTTGTCCCTCAGCGTCTTTAAGGACATCCTGATGCAGAGCTCGGTTCGTATCGTGGTGGCGATGGGCTGTATGTTCATCATCATCTCGGGTTCGGCCGACCTGTCCGGCGGCCGTATGGTGGGTCTGTCCTCCCTGATCGCCGCCTCTCTGGCGCAGCAGGCGACCGCGGGCCTCAAGTTCTGGCCCGGCCTGCCCGAGCTGCCCGCCTTCGTGCCGGTTCTGGCCTCGATGGTGGTCGGCGTCTGCTTCGGTATCTTCAACGGCCTCGTCGTCAGCAAGCTGCGGGTTCCCGCCTTCCTGGCAACGCTGGGCAGCCAGATGATGATCTTCGGCTTCTCCAGCCTCTACTTCAACAAGGCCCCCAACAACTCCCAGCCTCTGGGCAGCCTGACCAGCGGCTTTAAGGCGCTGGGCGGCGGCAGCATCGCCGGCGTGCCGATCATCGTCATGATCGCGGTCGTCGTGATGATCATCGTCTGGATCCTTCTGACCAAGACCTGCCTTGGCAAGGAGATCTTCGCCGTCGGCGGCAACCTCGAGGCGGCGCGGGTGTCCGGCATCAACGTCTTCAAGATCCAGATGATCACCTACTCGATCGCCGGTGCCTGCTATGGTCTGGCCGGCGCGCTCGAGGCGGCCCGTACCGCCAGCGCGACCAGCGCCTACGGCCAGAGCTATGAGCTGGACGCCATCGCCTCCTGCATCGTGGGCGGCTGCTCGGTCGCCGGCGGTGTCGGCACGGTGGGCGGCGTCTTCGCCGGCGTCATCATCTTCAACGTCATCAGCTACGGCCTGACCTTCATCGGCATCAGCCCCTACTGGCAGAACGTCGTCAAGGGCCTGATCATCATCGGCGCTGTGGCGCTTGACGTGCGCAAGTACTCCTCGAAAAAGTAAACGCAAAGCCGGTCGGACCGCCCGCGGGGCGCGGACCAGACAGCGCGGCAGCTCCGGGCCGGCGGCCCGCTCGGGCTGGCGCCCGGGCGGCTGTGTGCTTTGGATTCCTCAGGGCAAGGGCGGAACCCGGCGGCGGCCGGGCTCCGCTTTTTTGTCCCCCGCGCCGGTGCGCTGCGAGGGGGGCCGGTGAGGGGATGCCCCGCGGCTTTTCACCCGCGCCGGCGATGCCCGCCCTCCGCAGGAGGCCGCCCCGCGCCGCCGCTTTTTGCGGGCCGCAGGGCGCCCCCGCGGGGGGATGTTCGGCCCAAAGCGCCGCGCCGCCGCTCTGCGCGGGGCGGGGAGATTGTAAAATCCGCGCGGATTCGATACAATGCGATAAGAAGGGTTTTTCCCCGCCGCCGGGCGGGGAGAAAAGAGGGACGGATGGGAGGTATGCCGGATGAAACAATCCAGAATCTTTGCGCTCGCCGCCTGCGCGATCTGCGTGTTCGGGCTGCTGTGCATCTTTGCGGCCTGCAGCAGCTCCTCGCAGCCGCAGGAGGGGGTGGACACCCCGCGGGTGTCCGCGATTTTGCCCCACAACGATTACGGCTACTGGACCACCGTCGCCGAGGGGATTGAGGAGGAGGCGGAAAACCATCCGCTGAGCGTCAAGGTCTATCTGCCCCAGCTCAACTACAATGTGGACCAGATGACCGAGCTGATCCACCAGCAGATCGCCGCGCAGGTGGACGCGCTGATCGTGCAGGGGATCGAGGACGCGGACTACCGCGCGGCGCTGGAGGAGGCCAAGGCGCAGGGGATCGAGGTGCTGCTGATCGACACCGAGCTGCCGGGGTTTGACGCCTCGCTCTATGTCGGCACCGACAACTACGACGCCGGGGTCCAGATGGGCCAGCGGCTGATCGAGGTGACCGGCGGCGAGGCGGTGGTGGCGGTGCTCTCCGGCGCGCCGGGCTACCCGAATCTGGAACAGCGGCTGGCCGGGCTGCGGGACGCGGTGGCCGCGAGCCCCGGCATCGAGATCTGCGCGGTGGAGTACGACGAGTACGACGCGCTGACCGTGATGGAGAAGTACCACGAGATCAAGCGGGAACACCCCGAGGTGGACACCCTTGTCTGCATCGAGGGCACCGGCGCGCAGACGCTGGGCCAGCTGGAGCAGGAGCCGGCCTATGACCACATTCTGGGGTTTGACTACTCGGACGAGGGAGTCGCCGGGCTGCGCAGCGGGGTGCTGGACGGGCTGATGGTCCAGCAGAACCGGCTGATGGGCCAGCTCTGCATGCGCCAGATCCCCCTGCTCCGGCAGCAGGAGGATTCGGAAAAGGTGATCTACACCGAGGTGCGCTGGATCACCGCCGAGGATCTGGACGAGGAGGGCAACTATGAGGGAAGATGAGCGCCGCGGCGGGCGGCAGCGGGGCGCCGGCAGGGTGATGCGGACCGGCTCGATCAACCGCAAGTACAGCGCGGGGTATCTGCTGATGCTCTCGATCACCCTGCTGATGTTCGCCCTCTCCTTTGTCACCACCGAGCTGCTGAGCGCCCGCCACCGCAAGACGGTGGATTTCCTGCTCGAGCTCAACAGCCTCTTTATCGACGTCGAGAACACCAACCGGGCGGTCTATGACTACTATCTGTACCTGATCCCGGCCAGCGGGGAGGAGTACACAAGCGCGAGCGGCACCACCCGGCAGGCGCTGGATGCGCTGTATGAGCGGATGGGGGAGGAGTATTCCCGGGAGGTTGTGGACCTGTGCTGCATGGTGGACACCTTTCTCACCCAGTCCCAGCAGCTGATCGGCCAGCTGTCCGCGCTGCGCAGCGCGGGCAGTGTGGAGGACAACGCCTCGATCGCCCGGCTCTATGCCAAGACGCAGGACACCATCTCCTACATCAACCAGAGCTTTCAGGAGGCGTACACCCAGCAGCTGACCCAGGTGCAGCGCACGCAGGAGCAGAACGACCGGATGCAGACGGCGCTGAGCGGCTTTTTGATGGGGATGCTGGTGCTGGCGCTGCTGGTCTGCCTCTTCTTCTACCGGCGGGTGGTGATCGGGATCACCGGCGCGGTCAACCGGCTGACCGACTTTGCCGCGAAGGTGACAAAGGAGCCCGCCTCGCAGGAGCACATCCAGCTGGACACGGGGGACGAGCTGTCGGTGCTGGCGGGGGCGTTCAACGAGATGCTGGACACCATCCACGCCCAGATGAACCAGATCCAGACCGACTCGCAGATGCGCGAGCAGCTGCAGCGGGTGGAGATGGAGAACCTGCGGATCAGCGCGGCGCTGCAGTCCAGCCAGCTGCGGCTGCTGCAGTCCCGGATCAACCCGCATTTCCTCTTCAACACCCTCAACATGATCACCCAGACCGCCCACATGGAGGACGCGGAGGAGACCGCCCAGCTGATGGAGGCGACGGCGGAGTTTCTGCGGTACAATCTGGGCAAGGTGACCAAGGCGGTCACGCTGGCGGACGAGATCGAGAACACCCGCAGCTATGTCTATATCCAGAAATGCCGGTTCGGCGAGCGGATCCGGTTTGACTTTGAGATCGACCAGAGCTGCGCCGATCTGCAGACCCCCTGCATGATCCTGCAGCCGCTGGTCGAGAACTCGATCTCCCACGGGGTCGGCTCGATGATCGAGGGCGGCCGGGTGACGGTGCGGCTCTACCGGCAGGGGGAGGGGGAGACCTGCCTCGAGGTGGAGGACAACGGCGTGGGGATCAGCGCCCAGCAGCTCGAGCAGCTGCGCGCCTCCTTTGCCCCCCATTCACAGGGGAACGAGCACATCGGCCTGCAGAACGTCTATCAGCGGCTGTGGCTGTATTTCGGGGACGGGATGCGGCTTGAGCTGCACAGCCGCCCGGGCTGCACGCTGGTGCGGATCCGGCTGCGGCGGGGCGCGGGAGAAAACAAACACGGGGAGGAAGCGGTTGCATGTCACAATACACCATGATTATCGCGGATGACGAGGAGATCGAGCGCAAGGCGCTGCGGCTGCTGATCCAGAAGGAGTTTCCCGAGATCGAGATCGTCGCGCTGGTCGCCAACGGCACCGATCTGGTGGCGCAGGCGCAGAAGTGGCGGCCCGACATCGCGATCGTCGACGTCAACATGCCGGGAATCAACGGCATCGACGCGATTGATCTGCTCTGCGCGCGGGGGGTGGGGACCCGGTTCATCATCAACACCGCCTACGACGAGTTCGAGTATGTGCAGCGGGCGCTGGCGCTCAAGATCGACGCCTACATCCTCAAGCCGGAAAAGCGGGACGTGACCATCGCGACCATCCGCAAGCTCTGCCGGCAGATCGACGAGGAGCGCTCGAGCAACCGCAGCCAAAAGCAGATTCAGGAGCTGTTTGTCCGGATCCAGCCGGTGATGGAGAGCGAGATCATGTATTCCCTCTTCATCGGGGAGCCGGCGGGGGGCAGCTTTGACACCTACTGCGAGATGCACGCGGTCCGGTTTGAGGCGGGCGCGGTGGCGGCGCTGGTGCCGGTGGTCGGCGGCGCGGGCGGGCTGCGCTCACAGGACAAGGCGGTGCTGCGGGCGGCGCTGGATGCGGCCTTCGGGGACAGCTGTTTCTATCTGGGCTCGGTCACCGAGAGCAACATCTGCCTGCTGCTCTTCGTCCCCGCCCGGCCCGAGCCGGAGCAGCGCCGCTGGATCGCCGACGTGCTGCGGGTGGCGGTGGACAAGCTCAACCACAGCCTCCACCTGCCGCTGCGGGCGGGGGTCGGGGGGATCTATTCCCGGTTCGACCAGATGGGACGCTCCTATCAGGAGAGCCTGCTCTCGCTGGTCGGCACGCAGGGGGACGGGGTGGTCTTCTACCGCCGCGAGCAGCAGGAGGAGATCGGCCGCGCCCGCTCCGAGGCGGAGCTATTGGTCAGCCTCGCGCGGGAGGGCAACCTCCAGCGGATCGGCTATGAGCTGAACGAGCTGGCCCCCTCCCTGCGGCAGGATGCCGGCAAGGGGATCGCGCTCTGGACGGCGGTGCAGGAGCTGCTGGACCGCCCGGCGGGGGAGAACGCCTCCCTGCGCGCCCAGCTGGGGCGGACGGCCGAGGCGCTCGAGCGGCCGGACGCGGACGGCGCGGCGCTGCTGCGGGAGGGCTTCTACCGGGTGTCGGCGCTGCTGGCGGAGGGCGGCTCCGACAGCGATGAGACCTATGTCCAGCAGGCGCTGCGGTATATCGAGGAGCACTACGCCAGCGAGATCTCGCTGGACACGGTGGCGGGGCAGATCGGGATCAGCCCCTTCTACCTCAGCCGGCTGTTCAAGAGCGAGCAGGGCGAGACCTTTGTCGAGTGCCTGACCCGGGTGCGGATGGCCGCGGCGGTGCGCCTTGCAAAGGAGACCCGGCTGTCGATCCGCGAGATCGCCGAGCGCACCGGGTACAGCAACCCCACCTATTTCTGCCGGGTGTTCAAAAAACACACCGGCAGCACCATCGGCGACCTGCGTGAGCAGGCCCGCAAAAAACGTTTTTAGCGGGCGGCTGCAGACCGCAGCGACGCGCTTATCTTTCGCCGGCGACAAGGCCCGCGCCCCGCGCCGGTCGGGGACAGCCGTTTTTCAGCGGGCGGCTGCAGACCGCAGTGACGCGCTTATCTTTCGCCGGCGACAAAGCCCGCGCCCCGCGCCGGTCGGGGACAGCCGCGTGCCCTGATTTGGGATTTACGGCGGCATTTTTTGGGTGTGTTTTGTAAAATAATTCTTCGTTTCAACAAATAGTTTAAAACAAATCGTCATAGATCGTCAAAAAACAACAATTTGTTATTAAAAACGGGCGTTTCGGCGGGTCGCTGTTCGAAACATCTGCCGCAAAGTGCCCGCTATGGTTTGGAAAAAAAAGGAGCGATGCGGTTATGGCAAAAAAATTCGTCTGCACCCCCACCGAGCCGGTGGTCACGACGGCGGAGGGCAAGATCCGGGGCTTTATTCTGGATGGGACCTATA
>CALXIJ010000084.1 GCA_944388335.1 uncultured Pygmaiobacter sp. | reverse complement strand
GTCGAGTACACCGTCGTCAAGAACACCATGCTGCGTCTGGCGATTAAGGACACCGCGCTGAGCGCCATGGCTGACAGCCTGACCGGCTCTACCGCGATCGCCATCTCCAAGGAGGACCCCATCGCCGCCGCGCGCATCCTGAACAAGTATGCCGAGGATTCCAAGGGCGCATTCAGCCTGAAGACCGGTTACATGGACGGCGCCGTTCTGGAGCTGGACGCCCTGACCGCCATCGCCAAGCTGCCCGACTACAAGGGCATGCTCTCCATGTTCGCCGGCGCCCTCACCAGCACCCTCAGCGGTCTGGCTGTTGCGATGCAGGCCTATGTGGACAAACAGGAAGAGCCTGCGGCCTAACCTTTGCCGCTGTGCAACTGCAAGAGATTGATTACAAAAAATTGGAGGTATTATCATGGCTTCTGAGAAGATCACTGCCATTCTGGACGAGATCAAGGGTCTGTCCATTCTCGAGCTGAAAGAGCTCATCGACACCTACTGCGAGGAGTTCGGCGTCTCCGCTGTCGCCGCTGCCGCTCCTGCTGCCGGCGCTGCTGCTCCCGCTGCGGAGGAGAAGACCGAGTTCGACGTTGTCCTCGCTGAGGTCGGCGCGAGCAAGATGCAGGTCATCAAGACCGTCAAGGAGATCACCGGCCTGGGCCTGAAGGAGGCCAAGGAGCTGGTCGACAACGCTCCGAAGACCCTCAAGGAGGCTGTCTCCAAGGCCGATGCCGAGGACATGAAGAAGAAGCTGGAGGATGTCGGCGCGAAGGTCGAGCTGAAGTAAGCAGATCTGCGGTAGGACAACCAAGCGCACGGCGGTGCGGGCCCATTGGGCCCGCACCGCTTTTTTTGTTGTCCCGATGCGTGGAAAAAAACGGCTGCCGGCCCGCCCGGATCGGGGAACCGCGGAGGCAAAGCGCGCCGGTGCGGCGTGGGGAAAACGATGAAAAAATCTCAAGGAAAACAGCGTTTTTTGGTCAAAAAGCGGACAGGATCAGCGTTGACAGCGGCCGGGGGGCGGGATAGAATGGAGAAAAGAGTGAAGTTGCCCCACGGCAAAATGGAAGGAGTTTTGAAGGATGAGACCTGTCTATGATAAAAATCGTCTGGAAGATATTCTGGCGGACCTGATCCGGATCCCCAGCATCAACCCGCCGGGAGATGAGGCTCCCTGTGTAGAGCTGCTGGAAGAGTTCTTGTCCGAGTGCCCGCAGCTGGAGATCTCGACCCAGCACATCGGCGAAAACCGCCGCAACCTGATCGCGGTCCTGCGGGGCAGCGGGGAGAAGAAGGCGCTGCTCCTCAACGGCCACACCGACGTGGTGCCGGTGGGGGAGCGCTCGGCCTGGCCCCATGACCCGTTTGGGGCCGGGGTGGTCGACGGGGTGATGTACGGGCGCGGCACCGGCGACATGAAGGCCGGCCTGCTGGCCGAGGCCGCGGCGCTGCGGCTGCTGGCCGAGCGGGAGGGCACGCTGGCCGGGGATGTGGTCTTTCTCGCGACCGCCGGCGAGGAGGTCGACGGCTGTGGCGCAAAGGCCTTTGTCCGCAACTGGGATATGTCCCAGTTCTCCGGCACCATCATTGCCGAGCCGACCGGCTCGGTGGTGGTCTCGGCGGAGCGGGGCGCGCTGTGGGTCAAGATCCACTCCGCCGGCGTGACCGCCCACGGCTCGGTGCCCGAGACCGGAGTCAACGCGATCCAGTACCTGATCGAGACCCTCGAGAAGATCCGCAAGGGCTTCAATCCCCAGAGCGTCCACCCGACGCTGGGCAAAACGACGATGAACCTCGGGGTCTTCCACGGCGGTCTGGAGCCGAACATCGTGCCGGACAGCGCCTATGCGGTGCTCGATTTCCGCACCGTGCCCGGCTATGCCAAGGAGGAGCTGCTGGCGCTGGTGAACGGCGCGATCGCCGAGGTCACCGCCGAGCATCCCGACGCGAAGCTCTGGATCGAGCTGATCAACGACCGCCCGCAGGTGGCCACTGACGAGAGCGACCCGCTGATCCAGACCGCAGTCGAGGTCAACCGGGAGCTGGGACGCTCCACCGCGATCGAGGGCAAGGTCGCCTGCACCGACGGCTCGATCCTGAACACCGTCTGCGGCACCCCGATGCTGATCTACGGCCCGGGCGAGGCGAGCCAGGCGCACGTCTATGACGAGTATGTCCGGCTGGAGGACTTCCACAACAGCGTCAATTTCTTCTACGGTCTGGTGGAGAAGCTGCTGGGCTGAGCGGCAAGACCCCGCGAGACGGGGAGGGCGCTCGCGTCAAAGGGGCCCGCGCCGGAGAGGATCCGGCAAAAAGGACGCTCTGAACCGATGCGTCGCCCGCAAAGAGAGAGAAAAAAGGCAGATCCCGACCCCAAGGAGGGCCGGGATCTGTTTTTTTGTTTGTTTGGGCCAAAGTCTCGACAGAGCGCCGCGGGCTGCCGGCCGGACCGGTCTCTTGAGGCCGCGAGCAGCTGCTCGGGACCGCGGGCAAACCGCTCGGGCCATGGCAGATGCTACATCATCACGGGAAACAGCTTTGCACCGCGGCCATCCGCTTACACCGCAGGCGATCTCCCTGACGGTAGGGAATGCCGGCCCGCGCTGCCGGCGCAAAAATTTATTCGGCCGAGAAGGCGTAGACGGTGACCTCGTGGGCCTCCTCCCCCGCGCGCAGGAGCGGCTGGGGGAACTCGGGGTGGTTGTT
>CALXIJ010000083.1 GCA_944388335.1 uncultured Pygmaiobacter sp. | reverse complement strand
CCTGTCAAACGCATAGTAAATATATTTAGAAATTTTTACAAAGAAGTCAATTTTATTATCCCCGACTACGCTTATAGCGCAGGGACCGTAATGTGCTGTAGCGGAGATAAAATCTACATGGATTATTACAGTGTGCTTGGACCAATTGATCCTCAAGTAAGAAATAAAGATGGTAAATTTGTGGCGGCACTTGGTTATTTAGATAAAATTAATGAACTTATCGAAAAAGCTAAGCGGAATGAGCTTACCAATGCAGAATTTATAATACTGAAAGATTTTGACTTAGCTGAGTTACGCGCCTATGAACAGGCTCGCGATTTAGCTGTTGATTTATTGGTCGAATGGTTGCCGAAATATAAGTTTAAAAATTGGAATATACATAGTTCCTCACAGACTCCAGTTACGGACGAAGATAAGAGAAACCGCGCAATAGAGATTGCACAAAATTTGAGCGACAATAAAGAATGGAAGTCGCATGGACGCCCTATAAGTAGAGTTGAGCTGGGAAGACTAAAATTACAAATTGACAAATTAGAAGATGATCAGGAAGCATACAAAGCAGTAACCGCATATCATGAACTGATGACTGATTATGTGCAAAAATATAGTATACAACGGTTCATCCATACACGGAGGTTTTTGTAATGTCAATTTGCGATGAATTATTGACAGTATTAATGGATAAAACGCCAAAGCAAGAACTCGATAGAGATATTTGTGAAGGATATGAATCTGCAAATAGATTGTTCGAGAATCTTTTGCAAGAAAAGCTAACAGTGAGGCGAGGATATCAACTGTTGCCAATAGAAAACAGAATATGCCAGAACACAGAAATTAACCACAGTGCAAAGCCCTGATTAAAGGGATGGCATCTATAGTGTTGCGATGTTCCACGTCGGAGCAAAGTCCGCTTTGCTCCGACGTCTTTTTATGCCAGAGGCAAAAAAGACGTCATCCGCCCGCTCCCTTGCTCCTCCTTTCCAACTGCGACCCGCTACGCTGGGCTCGCAGTTGGTGGGCCGCCCTGCGGGCGGCATTTTTCCCCATTAAGGAATATCGATTTTAACCGTCCCTTCCATGTCGGAGCGGGCTTTCCCTTGCCCGCTCCGTTTTTTGCATTTTTATCGGGTGTTTTTATTCTTCGGTTCGATGACATGGGTGCGGACGATCTGCCGCTCCGTAAAAAGACGAATCTTTTTTTCGTTAGATTGAGACTTCGTTTTCCTGCGCTCTCACCGGACAAATGGTGATAGATGCATCAAACTTCTTGTTGCTATCCTGCCCGGTCTCTTGGGGGAAAGCCGGAGCGCATCTTGCTTCAAGGAGGGAATAAGCCCCCATGCGGCATTTTGAAAGCTCGTGAAATCCGTCTCTCTTTTTCTCCTGCGGCCTGCGTTTATTATCCGCCTGACCTGCTTGACTCTCATCCTAAAAGGAGGGTATACTTGTATTATGAACTTTTCAGTGAGAGGATAAGGGAGCAATGGATTTTCAATTGGAGAAAGCTGCCAAACTATTCAAAGCGCTCAGCGACCCCAAACGACTGGCCATTCTTGCACAGCTGCGCAGCGGGGAAAAATGTGCCTGCACGCTGCAGGAGCTAATGGCCTTGACCCAGTCCGGCTTATCCTATCACATGAAGATCCTCTGTGCTTCCGGGCTTGTCACCGCGCGGGAGGACGGGCGATGGATCCACTACCGGCTGAACCCCGAGGGACAGGCCGCAGCAGTGCGTCTGCTGCTGGAATATACCACCCCAGACTCCGTCCAGCTGGAGAATCCCTGTGCCCGTCCCGATGCAGACTGCTGCCAATGAACCCTGTGTCCGATCTGCCAGCGCTCAATTTGTGATCCGTGGGCAGCCACCCCGCATCCCTTTTGCGTTTCAGACAAGCCGGCCTGTGGCCGGCTTGTTTTTGTCTTTTCTTTCGCACGGTTTTCTTGTTTGTGCGGGTAAACTTTGTTATACTGACTATATCAGAGCATCGGTGCCGGCTGCGGCTCCTCTTGCTGTGAAACATATTCGGGCCGTATCTGCTTGACCCAATTTAAGTGAGGGAATTTCATGTATTCCGATACCATTTTAATTATAGACGACGATCTGTTCAACCGGGGAATTTTAGACAATCTGTTCTCCCCCTATTACGCGGTGGAGGAGGCCGAAAACGGGCGGGTTGGTCTTGACAAAATTTTGGCCTCCCCCGAACACTACTGCGCCATTCTGCTGGATGTGGTCATGCCCGAGATGGATGGCCTTGAGGTACTGCGCCGGCTCAACGATCTGGGCTATCTCGAGCGGCTTCCGGTTTTTCTCATCACCGCCGAGGCCGTTGAGAGCACCATGCGGGAGGCCTATCGTCTCGGCGTCATGGACGTGATCAGCAAGCCGATCATCCCCTATGTCGTGCTGCGGCGGGTCAATTCGGTGGTGGAGCTGTTCCGCGCCCGAAAGCGGCTGGGGGCTGTGGTGCAGCAGCAGCACAGCCAGCTGTTGGATCAAGCGCAGAAGATCATTGAGCTCAATCAGGGAATGCTGGAGGCGCTGAGCGCCGCGATCGAATTCCGCAACGGTGAATCCGGCGAACATGTCCGCCGAATCCACGACATCACAAAGTTTCTTTTGACCCACACCCCGCTCGGCGAGGGGCTGAGTGAGGAGGATATCGAGAGCATCTCTCTGGCTGCAGTCATGCACGATGTGGGCAAGATTGCCATCCCCGATGCCATTCTCAACAAACCCGGAAAACTCACCCCCGAGGAGTATGAGGTCATGAAGACCCATACCATTCAGGGGGAACACCTGCTTGAAAAGATCCCGCAGCTGAAGGATCACCGGACCTATCGCTATGCCTGCGACATTGCCCGCCACCACCATGAGCGCTGGGATGGGCGGGGGTATCCCGACGGACTGAAGGGGGAAGAGATCTCCATCTGGGCACAGATTGTCTCTCTCGCCGATGTCTATGATGCGCTGAGCTGCAAGCGGGTCTATAAGGATGCCTTCCCTCGGGAGAAGGTGCTTCAGATGATCCGCGACGGGGAGTGCGGTGTCTTCAATCCCGCACTGCTGGAGTATTTTTTCTCGGTGGAAGGGGAACTTTCCAAGCTGTACGACCACGGCGAAAAGAAATCCGATGAAAAAGGCGACAAAACGATCTCGGAGGGAAAATAAGATGGAGATGAACAAAAGAGAGCGGCTTCTCGCCGCGGGAATCGATCTGGACAGCGCGCTGGAACGGATGATGGGAAACGAGGCTCTGCTCGAGCGGTTTCTCAACCGTTTTCTCGATGACCCGAACTACGGTATGCTGGCCGCCGCAGTTGAGTCTGGAGATGCCGAGGGCGCTCTGACCGCCTCCCACACCCTGAAAGGGGTCTGCGGCAACCTGTCGATGCAGCGCCTGTTTGACCTTCTGACCCGTCAGGTGGCCGCACTTCGGGCGGGGGACTTTGCCGCTGCACGCGAGATGATGCCGCAGATCTCACAGGCCTATGCAGAGGTAACCGACGCGATCCGGGGATAATACTATAGGTGCAGTCCGGCCTTTTTCGGTTCAGGCTGTCTCTCGGCTGTGTCCGCATCCTCGGCATCCGGTCAGGGCAGATGCGTCGGCTTTGCACAGCTGCCGGCAGTTTGCACCTTTGCGCCGCGCGTGCGGATCTTGAAACCGGCCGCTTTTCCTTTTCTGTGCCATACACGGAAAAAAGAGAAAAAATGCTGCGGGGAGCGCTGAAACATGAATCTCAAGGCAAAAACCAACCGCTATCTTCTGCGCGGATTAGTGGGAATGCTTTTGTTCTGTCTGGCCGTTTTCGGCTGTCTGGTTGCGCTGATGCTGCAGATGAGCAACCAGACGCTCAATCAGGTCGGTGAACTCTATATGGGGGAGATGAACCGACAGATGCAGCTGCATTTTGATTCTCTGATCAATCTGCAGCTCGAACAGGTGGATGGTCTTGTTCTGCGCACCCCGCCCGAATCTATCACCACATACGACAACTACCTAATCGAGGAGCTCACCGCCGGCGCACAGGAGCGCGGCTTTCCGTATCTCGCACTCTACTCGGCACAGGGGAAGGAATATGTCATCACTGGCGAATCGCTGACCCTGCACAGTGGGGACGCCTTTCTCGATTCGCTGAAGAAAAATGAAAAGAAGGTGGCCAGCGGGACAACCGTCTCCGGGCAGGACCTCTTTTTGCTCGGTGTCCCGGTGGGCTATCCTATCTCTTCCGGTTATCCCCTGCCGGGCGGTGAACAATGCACCGCACTGGTGGCTGGGGTTCCTCTGGACACAATCAGCCTCTCCCTCTCGCTCGGGATTGACGATTCCTTTGTCTTTTCCCATATCATTGAGAAGAATGGCAACTTTGTGGTAAAGAGCGGGAACCTCTCGGTCGACAACTTTTACGACTGGCTGACAGGCTGCCGTTTTAAGGGCGCCCAGCCGCAGGAAGTCATCGCCCAGATGCGCGAGGCCTTTGACGCGGGCCAAAATTACGCCATTGTCGCACAGGCCGATTCCCAGCGGCATCTCTACTGCAGCGCCCTGCCCTA